>JANPGT010000611.1:0-6049 GCA_031424135.1 Chitinophagaceae bacterium | reverse complement strand
CAAAACCAGTGGCTTCTGCTATCTTACCATTGGCCACTGAATTCTGCGCCACACCCCCTGCAATACAGATATTTTTCATACCTGTTTTATTCTTAAGGTGCTTCAGTATATAAAATATCAGTTCCTCTGTTACCCGCTGTACTGATGCTGCCAAATCTTTATGGTACTGTGACAGATCTTCCCCGGCCTGTCTTGGCTGGCCAAACAATTCTGTAAATTTTGCCGAATACAAATTCCCTACGGACGGTATATTGTTTTCATACTTAAAGCCGGCTTTGGTGGGCTGTACAAAATATTCATCGTTCCAGCCGTACAATCCATTCGGCAAAAACTTCAGTACTTTTTTTACCTGGTCGGTGTATTTTGCATCGCCATAAGGCGCCAGTCCCATCACTTTGTATTCATCGCCATAATGAGGAAACCCAAGAAACTGTGTGAAGGCGGTATAAAACAACCCGCAGGATACAGGAAAATCAACACTGTCCAGTACCTCTATTTTATTACCCCGTCCTACAGCAATCATAGTGGTGGTAAAGTCACCCGACCCATCTATTGAAAGAATGGCTGATTCCTCGAAAGGAGAGGCAAAAAAAGCAGATGCCAGGTGACTCCTGTGGTGTTCAATATTTTTAATTTTATTTTTTATCGCCGCGTAGGAAACAGCAGGATCAATTTTCTTAAACTCATTCTCAAGACTTGTTACTTCTTTGCTGTTGCGATATCTTTTTATGGCCCCAAACACCAGCGAAGGATTTTTGCGCAGGTAATTCAGCTTGTTTACAAACTTCGCTTTGGGATCGCGGCCGATGGTAATATAATCGACTTCAGCGAGACTGATACCTGCTTCACGCAGGCAAAACCCGATGGCCAGTGCAGGAAAACCCGCCCAGTGTTTGATACGGGTAAACCGTTCTTCTTCTGTTGCGGCTATCATCTCTCCATCTTTAAAAATAGCGGCAGACGAATCTGCATGGTATGCGTTAATTCCTAAAATATACATATACTGTGTTAACTGAATAGTGATTTATATTGTTCCTTTAATTGCTTTGATCCTTCTATATGCTGATGGCCAAACAGCCATGCCTGCCTGCACCATTCAGCCATTGTTTCATTGTCCATAGCAGCAAAAAAAGCCAGGGAGTCGCGCAGGCTTTTTTCCTCTGAAATATCAATTACCCGACCGGCTTTTTTTTCAGACAGGTTTTGCCAGGGCGTTTTATTGCTGATGAGTACCGGACGGCCGTTGATGAATGCATCAAAAATAACATGCCCAAAATTTTCACCCAGGGTAGGCAGCACAAAAAGGTGGTGCTGCTGGTAAATTACCCCCAGTTGGCTATTTGGAACCGACCCGATATACTGAACCGTAATTTGTTCCGGCAATGCTTTGATGGCCTGCAGGCATTCATTCCAGTAAGGCAGATCTTCTATGGGCCCCGCAATAGTAAGATCAATTCTCTGACTTACATGTGCCATAGCTTTTATCAGGAAGAGCAGGTTTTTCTTTTGCACCACCCTGCTCACAAAAAGACATTTAAGATAGCCCTGTTGTTTTTCTATTGGTGTAAACGATGGTTGCAGCATGGCCGGAAAATCATACACCATTTGTACGGCAGGATGTCCTTTGATGCTGCGTTTTATGTCTGCCGCCTCAGTTTCATCTGTAGCATGAAAAATAATATTGCGAAAAAAACCGGCCAGGCGAAAGACGGTCAGTACAGCTTTTTTTTTGAACGGCCGGAACTGCAACGCACCCGCCTGCAGCATACCCCTTGGCGCAAGTACTGTCTTATTACTGTAACCTATGGCTTTTAATACCACCAGCGGCAACAGGGTAAAAGAAAAAGAGAACATACTGTTAAAATAGACGGTATCCGGCTGCACCTCCCTTACCAACTGTTTAAATGTGGTATAGTTTGTTTTTTCGGGCGACAGGTAGCAGATATTGGCCCTGTTATCAAAACGGGTCCAGGTATTGGCCGTGGTACCCGCGTATGCATGGGTATCATCCAGGTCCCGATCCCGGGTAATAATATATATATCATGGCTGTCTGACAACGCATATACAATATTGGAGCAGGAACTGATTTGTCCACCTGCCTTATACCCCGGAAGAAACCAGTCAACAAAAATCAACAACCGCATAGCATCGTTTTAACAGTACTATTTTGCACGGTCGGCTATTTTTTTATAGAGATCCAGGTATTGCTTTGCAATTGTGTCTCCATGGTAACGCTTTATATTTTCAAAACCTTTCTGCACCAGCGTATTCCTGTAATCATCATCTGCAATCACTTTCAGGAATGCATCGCGGATGGAGGCCTCGTTAAAAGGATCTACCAGGCAGGCAGCATCGGCCGCTACCTCGGGCATAGAAAGTATATTGGAAGTTATCACGGGCCTGCCTACCGTCTGCGCCTCCAGTATGGGCATACCAAATCCCTCGTACGTAGATGCAAAAGCAATAATATCTGCCTGAATGTATTTTTCAATCATCTCCTCTTCCGACAATCCCCATTGGTAGGTAAAATCAATACCTGTTTCTTTTAACAGCAGTTCGTATTCGCTGTTTTGTTTTCCTACAATCTGTAACTGGCAGGGGATACCGCTTAAAGCCTTTATCAGCCTGGGAAGGTTCTTATTCGGTGCGGTACCCACCTGTAAAATAATGGGTCTGGCTTTATTAAACGCTTTATCTTTCCGCACGAACCGTTCGGAGATAGCTACGGGAATAACAATAATTTTAGCAGGGTCGCAATCAGCGTATTTCAGGATTTCTTTTTTGGTTGATTCTGAAATAGCCGTAATATAAGCAGCGCGTTTTACAGGAATGGTAAGCCAGAACAATTTGAGCACTTTGTGTTTCAGGCCCGCTGAACGATCCAGGAAAACACAATCCAGTATAGTATGAATGGTTTTCCGGGGCTGAAGGAACAGGCCGAGATAATTGATATCGCCGGTTACGTGGTTTACCTGCTTTTGGCGGAAAGCGGCTTCTATACAATTGTACAGCCGCCTGAATAAACCAATGCTTTCATACCTCGAATAACTTGTAACAGCAGTGATACTGTCGGCGAGACGGTTTCTTACATCATCAAAAATAATCTCCACGCTGAAGTTACCGGCAGATCTCGCTTTACGCTGAAAAAAATTGACTTGTGGCTTTTCAGAATACATAATTACTGCGTTCTTCTTCTATGAGTATATCCAGTACTTCAAAAAAATCCATTTTGTAATCCCAGCCCAGTAAGCGGCGTGCTTTTTCACTGGTACCATAAATATCCACGATATCAGTAGGTCGTAAAAAGCTGCTGTTACTGCGTATGGCATCTTCCGGAATGCCCAGTTTTTTGAAAATATACTTTACCACTTCATGCAGGTAGACCGATTTCCCGGAGCATATCACAAAATCTTCCGGCTTATCCTGCTGCAGCATCTGCCACATTGCCTCTACATACTTTTTTGAAAAACCAAAATCCCGTTTTACGTCCAGGTTGCCAAATTCGATGAATTCTTTTTTTCCGGCAAGAATATCAAAAGCGCCTGCAAGTGCCTTTTTTACAATGAAATTATCGCCGCGCAAATAAGACTCGTGGTTAAACAGAATGCCGCAGCAGGCGTACAGGCCATATGATTCGCGGTAGTTAATTGTAATGTGGTGCGCTGCTACTTTTGAAATGGCATAGGGGCTAAGCGGGTGTAATTTTGACTCTTCCGTAATCGGTAATTCTTCAATTTTTCCAAACATTTCGCTGCTGGATGCCTGGTAGAAGCGGATAGCCGGGTTGATGAGCCGTATGGCTTCCAGTATATTGACAACAGAATTAATATTAAACTGTATGGTGCCAATGGGTTGTTTGAACGAAAGAGATACACTGCTTTGTGCAGCCAGGTTATAGATTTCCTGTGGTTTTGTTTCTAGTATTATTTTTATCACCTGCGAAAGATCCTGCAAGTCGCATTCAATCAGCTCAACCTGACCCAGAATGCCGAGGTACTGCAACCGGTGGGGACTGGAGCCTGTAAAGGAACGAACAAGCCCGTAAACTTTGTACCCTTTGTCTACCAGGGATTTAGCGAGGTAAGCTCCATCCTGGCCTGTTATTCCTGAGATGAGTGCGGTTTTCATTTAGTTTCGTTTCTGGAGGAATCTGCTTCCCGGTTAAGAATAAAGAAGGAAAAACTTTGTATAGAACCCATATGAAAAAAGCTGCCTTCACCAGCGAATTAACGGCCTGGAGTGTATCGTTTTCCATAGCATACATTACTTCAAAAAACAACAATGGTATCCATAGTATCATCACAGGGATTTTTATCGACAACCGGAATACAGTTTTGTAAGCCCATCCGATAAAAAGCCCAAAAAAGAACATGTAAATAATACCTCCGACCGGACCGAAATTGCCATATCCTTCCCCGATAGGGCCTATATTAGTTGACCAACCCTTTAACCTGAAGCCTGCAAAATGCCACATATTATAGATGCCACCCGATTCAGGTTTGTCGGGCCACAGAAACCTGGGGATAATAGAAGCTGCGAGTGTTTTAGCAATAGATTCCCCCTCGTCATATGGCTGCTGTGAGGGTATTCTTCTCATTACCATGGCTGTTACATACCCCTGGTTCAGGCGTGAATAAATTGGAAAAAAGGTATTGGCTGAAAATATTTCTTTAAACCCACTCGCTTTCTGAATAAAAAGATCCTGAAACAAAGCCGCCTTTGAACCGGCATATTCTCCCTTCCAGGTACTGTTCCGGAACGACCCTTTTACCAGCTGCAAAATAAATACGCAGGAAATAGCTACCACAACTGCCGACAGTTTAACCGGCCATTTTATTTTCGTTCCCACCAGAAAAAAAGAGACAATTGTAATTCCCATGTAAAAGAAAACAGTAAACATTCCGGTATTGATGGCATCAAGCACAAAGAAGGCTGCCACCAGCAGGTATATCCAGACTTTGCCTTTAAATGACGGCTGAAAATGAAAGTATAAAAGCCCCGGGAACATCAGCAGGTAACCAAAAGTAGCAATGGCAACCAGCGGCCCGGGCACCCGGGATTGAATAAGATAAAACAGTATACCGGCAACAATAAGGCCGATGCCTTTATAACCAGGGATGGAAAGATTGTGTTTCAACTTCTGTATTAGTACCTGCAGTTTAGCTCCCTCGTCTACTTTTCCCGTGGTGTAGTTAATCAGGAAAAGCCCCAGTATGTATGCGGTGATGGCAGGCAGGATAAAGCTGTAATAAGTTTCGAAGGGTACTGGCATTACCTTTCTCCACAAAACAGCAATTCTGCTTTCATTGTTGTATACAGCATAGCCCAGCAATGGCATAAGCAGATAAATAACACAACTGTAAAATGCCATTGTCTCAAGCAGCACAATCCCCTTGCCGAATTTCTCCAGCATACAATAAAAAATGATTATTGTAAGTGATACAGACAATAACGTATACATATCTGTAACAAGTGCAAGAAAAAGTATACCAGCCAATATTGGAATAATGTACCTACGCATTTTTGATTACTTTTTACATTATGGGAGACTGTCTATCACTGGCAGGAAAAAATGTTCAAAATTAAGTGTCTCTTTAAAATCTGCAACTGCCTGCTGGCTGTACAACTCATAGTTGCTGATAATACTTTCCAGGCACTGCACCAATGATGCTGCTGAACAATCCGTGAAAAATGCCCAGCTGAATTTTTCGAGGCTGGATTTGAAATGCGCATTGTTGTACAGCAACACAGGAAGACCCAAAGCCGCATATTCATAAATTTTATTGGATGCAGTACCCAGGGTTTGATTCATAATGTCCTCTTTTTTATGGATACCAATACCAATATCGCAGCTGGCAGTATTACTGATAACCCCATTATATCCTCCGGGACCGATATAAATAACCCTGCCTGCTACCCCGTGTTGTTCTGCCAGCAATTGCAGCTTGCGAAGATAGTCCTGGCTGACGAATCCTTTAAGTACCAATTGTAACTCCCGGCCTTTTATGGTTTGCCCCAGCAGCGGTATTATTTCTTCCAGCCCATGCA
>JANPGT010000610.1:0-8823 GCA_031424135.1 Chitinophagaceae bacterium | reverse complement strand
CCTGTAAAAATGGCTTTCAGCACCAGCTGGTTCCAGGCGGGCTGATCCAATTGGGCTGCAGGGTAGGGGTTATGGTACATAATGGATTCAAGCACATCACCAATATTGCTGCGGATACCTTCTGCGCAGCGCTTTTTCCATAGTTCCGGGTAAGCCAGCAGCGGCAGGGCCGAGTAAAGGGCCACCAGTTCATTGACCGCTGCGGAACGGAATAAATTTTCAATGCTGTTGAAATACGTTTCTTTGTCAGCAGGTGCCAGTTGCGTGAGCAGCCAAACCCTTGCCAGGCGGTCAATCGTCCAGCCATTGATGGCAAAGCCTGGATAGATCTGCTGCAGCGCGGCCTGTTGTTCAGGGCCGGGCTGTACTATAGCGCGGCCAGTCTTCCTGGGTAACTGGGCAAATGTGGTATTAAAATAAGCGGGATCAGTTGGATGCTTAATCCGCTCCTGCAGCCAGTTGCCGCCTTCGGTACTGCAATTGGCCAGTATAATGGCTTCCAGTAAGGCCTGCATTTTCGTTGCGTCGTAATGAAACATCAACTCTGTTTATGATTGTACAAAAGATACGATGCCCCGGTATTATCATGCGGGCATGGTAGCATAATTCAGCAGCAGGGCTGCCGTAATAATTAACAATCCAAAAAACTCACGCGTTTTTTCAATGTAAGGTTTGGTAGCCTGCATGGTTTCTACAATGCTCGGTTTATTATACTTCACTATCCAGTCGCGCACGCCGTCTCTTGCAAAAAATAAGATAGTAGCATATACAAGGTAAAAACCCATCAAAAAAAGGTATACCCATGGGTAGTACAGGTGAAATGCTGCCAATCCACAGCAAAGGGCGGCGGCCACATAGATAGAAACCCAGAGCCAGGCATCCTTGTCGTTCAGGTTTACCCAGGCGAAGCCCAGGAAAGATATAAAAAACAATGCATTCAGTATGATCAGTAACATAATGTAATATTTAACAGCGGCAAGCGCTAAATTATATCTTTAAAGGATACGACGCATCGCGCAGCTGCAGCCTCCTGCTTCGTTTATTTCTATGTATTGGTGTGTGCCAGGTAATCCATTGCCTTTTTAACGCTGCCCTGCTGCAGCAAAATTTCCTTTGCGCCGGCATAATCTTTAATGCCCGATTTGCCCATCAGCATTTTTACTGCACGGTCGGTAATCTTGTTATTGATCAATTTTACATTTACCATCTGGTTGTCTTCTACCTGTCCCATTTGTACCATGCTGGTAGTGCTGATAATATCGAAAATCATTTTTTGGGCCGTTCCGCATTTCATACGGGTACTGCCGGTGATAAATTCAGGACCGGTGATTACTTCCACCGGCCAATCGGCCTGCGCGGCAATAGGGGATCCCGGGTTGCTTACTATACAGGCGGTGGGCACAGCGTGTGCTTTGCACTGGGTGAGGGCCGATAATACAAAAGGCGTGGTACCACTGGCAGAAATACCAATCACAATATCTTTTACTGATACACTTTTATTCTCCAGCAGGTCCCAGCCGGCGTTTTGGTCATCTTCTTTTTCTTCCTTCGCTTCTACCAGGTGCTCTACGCCGCCCGCAAGAATGGGTTGAAAGATGCCCGGGTCAATACCATAAGTAGTAGGCAGTTCAATGGCATCCAGTACAGACAGGCGTCCACCGCTTCCGGCTCCCAGGTAAAATACCCTGCCTCCATTTTGCAAGCTTTTTACCACTGCAGTTATCAGGGAATTCAGCTGGGGCAGTGCTTTTTCCACTGCCAGGGCCACCGTTTTATCTTCATTATTGATATGCCGGGTGAGTTCATTGATGGACATTTTCTCCAGGTGCCGGTATTTTGATGGTTGTTCGGTCAGGGGCGTCATTCGTGTATGGTTTGCTTAGCGTTTGCCGGAAAATGCAGCATGCTTCCCGGACTGGCAAGCGGTTGAAAAATGAGGTGCTGCAAAAAGATCAAATGTAATTCATATTTGTTATCTTTAAAACAACAGGGTAGGGCACTGACCTGACGGAAATCAGGAGAAAATATGTAAACCATCAATTGGTGTAAGGGGCTCTTCAATTAATTTGCCCGCAGGCGCAAATTAATTTGATGCAGGCCGTGCAATTTTCGCAGGTACAGCTGCATTCCCGCGTATCCCGCTCCCCATTTAAAATAAACCGTATGAATGAAAAGTGCTGTTGCATTGCTGCAGGTAAACCTGTGCAGTAAAAAAATAATGTCCGGAGCACAGGTGTAAACAAAGCTCATTATTCACCCCAAAAATAAAACGCCATGTCATTGGATTTTGAATTTTATGCCGCTAAAGGAAATGCTTTTGTACGTCTTGTGGCCGATGAACTGGACTCGCCCAGGGCACGTTCCGGCCGTGTTATCCGTTCTGTGCTGCATGCACTCAGGAACAGGTTAACCCACGAGGAGTCTTTCCGTTTACTGGCGCAGCTACCCCTGGTATTGAAAGGTGTTTATGTAGACGGCTGGAAATTTGACAAAGACGGTAGCCGCATCAGTCATGTAAACGACTTTCTTGAAGAAGTTATGAAGGAAGACGATGAGCTGGCGGCCTACGATTTTGGCGATTACGAAAATGAGAAACTGGCGGTAGCAGCTGTATTCAGGGTATTAAGCTGCTTTATTACGGAGCAGGAGATGGAAAACATACTGAACATATTGCCGGCAGAATTGCACCAGTTCATTAAAGAAAGTATTTATTATAAGGAAAACAGGGCGGTGGCTATCTGATAATACAACGGCCTCCCCGTTTTAATTCAATAACTGCTACAGGAAGCGGTGCAACGTTTGCCCGTTCTGTTGCTGTAAATGACCGTTATTTTACCGGTGGTAGAGTATTGTTTTTTGATAGCGTACCGTAGATACGCTGAGGTGTATCGTCTAGCCGGAAGTCTTTAATTCCTCCGTTTCGCCTATTTGCTGCAGGTAGTTAAAGGTCTGCTTTGCTTCCGCCTCATCTATAATGCTGATGGCTACACCTACATGCACCAGCACATAATCTCCCACACGCGCTTCGGGTACCATACAAAGATTCACCTGCTTGCAGACACCACCAAATGATACTTTGCTGTAGCGGAAAGTATCATCTAATTGCCGGGTGATGGAGAGAATTTGTCCGGGGATGGCTAAACACATGGCGTTTTTTTTAAAAGTATGATGACATTGTTGTAAGCATTGTTTTTTTATACAAGTTCCGGTGCCGCTATTTTTGACTGCAACCATTGGTACCATTGCTGCAGTCCTTCTCCATTGCTGCAGCTTAATTCAATGATGGTAAGTGCCGGGTTGATTTTCCTGGCATTTGCTTTTACTTTTTCCATACTGAACGGCACGTAGGGCAGCAGGTCGGTTTTATTAATGATACAAAGTGTAGAGGAGTGAAACATGTCAGGATATTTCAATGGTTTATCGTCCCCTTCCGTAACGCTGATGATCACCACACGTTCTTTCTCGCCCAAATCGAACATGGCCGGACAGACAAGGTTACCTACGTTTTCAATAAACAGCACACTGTCTGCAGCAGGCTTCATGCCCTGTACAGCGTGCAGCACCATGTGGGCATCCAGGTGGCAGCCCTTGCCGGTATTTATCTGCACTACTTTTGTACCGGTAGCATGAATACGATCTGCATCATTGGTAGTTTGCTGATCTCCTTCAATTACCGCAAAATTTATTTTGCCTTTCAAATCCGTCAGCGTTCTTTCCAGCAGGGCCGTCTTGCCTGAACCGGGGGAGCTGACCAGGTTGAGGGCCAGTATGTTTTTAGCATCAAAATAACCGCGGTTTCTTTCGGCCAATAAATTGTTTTCATGCAGCACATCTTTTTCTACCTGCACAATTTTTTTATGCTTGTGGGCAGGCTGGTCACTGTGACGGTGTTGGTGACCGGGTACCTGAATTTTTACTTCAGAATTTGCATCGCATCCGCAGGTAGCGCACATAATTTATTTTTTTATAAGTAAGGAATCCGGCGGTTACACAACCACCAGTGATCTAACACGCAACTCTTTTCCTTCAATAATACGCAGCAGGTGTTGCCCGCAGACCGGGCAGGCGTCATAAAGATGTGCTATAGTAAACACTGCATCACAATCCAGGCAGCTGGCCCTGCCCTCAATACGGTTGATTTTCCTGGCCGCGTTTTGCAGGCCGGTATCTTTAACCGCCTGCCGCCAGGCAAAATCAAAAGCAGTCATCTCAATGCTGCTGAGGCAACCGATATCAATTTCTATCTCTTCTATATTGTCTGCACCCGCACTGGCCGCCTGTTCGCGGGCAATGTCAAGGATGCTCATTACCACAGAGAGTTCATGCATGGCCTAGTTCTTTTGTTTTTTCCGGCTTCTTTGTTCCAGCATATGGATATAAGCAATAAGGGCTATAAAAACCACCAGTGGAACAACGGCATGTATGGGTTCCCTGAAATAGTGAATAATGGTGTAGCCGTCTGAATCGCCATGACCGGGATGCGCCATCACACTGAAAGGAAGCAGTAAAGCAAGCAGGCTGAAGAAGGACAGTAGTTTTTTCATATAACTGTGTTTTGATGCTGTGTTAAAAGTAGACTGATACAAAAAATGCAATGCTGATTTCAATCATAAATTTTGATGAATACTGTCATAGGCAGGGGGCAGCAGGGAAAATACTTTTAGGAAATCATTCTTCTTCTGCTCATCTAAATCAACCAGCATGTCTAACGATGCTTTAGTTCCCCGGCAACCCACCTATTACCAGGAAGTGGAAAGAAAAGGGTATTCGCGCCGCGATTTTATTGGTTTTGTAACTATGATGGCCGCTTTTATGGGCCTGGAGAAATCTGCCATAGGGCAGGTAATAAAAGCGCTGGAAACAAAACCGCGCGTGCCCGTGATCTGGTTGCATTTCCAGGAGTGTACCTGCTGCAGCGAAAGTTTTATCCGATCGTCTCATCCCATTGTTGCTGATATATTACTTGATAAAATATCGCTTGATTACACCGAGACTTTAATGGCCGCCTCCGGCTTCCAGGCAGAAGCCTCCCTGAAAAATACCATGGATAAATACAAAGGAGAGTACATTCTTTGCGTGGAAGGCAGTGTACCCACCGGCGCGGATGGCGTTTATTGTATGATTGGTGGTAAAACCTCTATGCAGATACTGGAAGAAGCAGCCGCCGGCGCCAAAGCAGTAATTGCCTGGGGTAGTTGCGCCAGCAATGGTTGCGTGCAGTCTGCCAAACCCAATCCTACCAACGCTACCCCCATCCATAAATTACTAAAAGGCAGTGTGCCATTGATTAAGGTGCCGGGTTGCCCGCCCATTGGAGAAGTGATGGCAGGGGTGATTGTTCACCTGGTCACTTTTGATAAAATCCCGGAACTGGACAGGCTGGGCAGACCAAAAGCTTTCTACAGCAAACGTGTGCACGACAGTTGTTACCGCAGGCCTTATTACGATGCGGGGTTGTTTGTGGAAACCTTTGATGACGAAAACGCCAAAAAAGGTTACTGCCTGTACAAAGTGGGTTGTAAGGGACCATCTACCTATAATGCCTGTGGTGTAATGAAATGGAATAATGGCACCAGCTATCCCATTCAGTCGGGCCATGGCTGTATTGGTTGCAGTGAAGAAAATTTCTGGGACAATGGCCGGCTCTATGAAAGGGCTTCTGCTTTTGCGGGCTTTGGTATAGAAGCCAATGCAGATGATTTGGGCAAGGCAGCACTGGTAGCTACCGGTGTGGCAGTAGCGGCACATGCCATTGCTACCAATGTACGAAAACACAAATTGATTTTTAACCTGGAGAAAGAAGGAAAAGCCAGTGAGAAAGAACTGGAAGAATAAACCCGCGCACCAATAAAAATATAAAACCTGCTGTATGTCCAAGAGAATAGTGGTAGACCCTGTTACAAGAATTGAAGGGCACCTGCGCATAGAAGCCGATATAGAGAATGGTAAAATAACAGATGCTTACAGCAGCGGTACCATGGTGCGCCTGCTGGAAGAGATTTTGCGGGGAAGGGATCCCAAAGATGCATGGGCTTTTGTGGGCAGGGTATGCGGTGTATGCACTTCTGTTCATTCATTGACTTCGGTACGCTGCGTGGAAGATGCGCTGGACATTGTAATTCCTCCCAATGCAGAATTGGTGAGAAATATTATGTTCTGCGCGCAGTACATTCATGACCACGTAGTTCACTTCTACCACCTGCATGCCATGGACTGGGTGGATGTGGTAAATGCATTGAAGGCAGATCCTAAAAAAACATCGGAACTGGCACAAAGTATTTCAAAATGGCCCAAGAGCTCGCCCGGCTATTTCAGCGATATTCAGACCAGGATAAAGAAATTTGTAGACAGTGGCCAACTGGGCATTTTTGCCAATGGTTATTGGGGACATCCGGCATATAAATTACCCGCAGAAGTAAATCTCATTGGACTGGCGCATTACCTGGAAGCATTGGAATGGCAAAAGGAAATTGTAAAAGTGCATGCCATCTTTGGTGGTAAAAATCCGCATCCCAACTATTTGGTGGGAGGCATGGCCTGCGCCATCAGTATTGATGATGTAAGTGGTATCAACGCAGAAAGGCTGGCTTATGTGGGACAATTACTGCAGCAGGGAAAAGAATTTGTAGAGCAGGTATACCTGCCAGACCTGATGGCCATTGCTTCGTTTTACAAAGATTGGGGAGCTATTGGCGGAGGGCTTGGTAATTATCTTGTGTATGGTGATTTACCCACCAACGGTTACCGCGATGCGTCTTCCTATAAATTTCCGGCTGGCGCTATACTGAACAAAGACATCAGCAAAGTATATGATGTAGACTTACGCAAGGAAGAAGAGGTGCAGGAATTTGTTACGCATTCCTGGTACGATTACAAAGAAGGAAAAGACAAAGGACTGCATCCCTGGAAAGGGGAAAGCAAGGTGCATTACACCGGCCCCAAGCCACCCTTTGAACACCTGGATACCACAAAAGAATACAGCTATCTTAAAACGCCGCGCTGGAAGGGAAATGCCATGGAGGTAGGGCCACTGGCGCGTATGCTTGTAGGTTATGGAAGAGGAAGGGGAGATTTTAAAGCAGTGGTGGATAAAGCACTGACAGATTTGGCCGTGCCCGTTACAGCTTTGTTTTCTACCCTGGGCCGAACAGCAGCACGCGGGCTGGAAAGCCAGCTGGTAGCACAGTGGGGCCTTGAATTCTTTGACAAGCTGATACTGAATATAAAGAATGGCGACACCCGTATGGCAGAGATGAGCAAATTCGATCCTGCTACCTGGCCCAAAACTGCCATGGGGGTTGGGCATGCCGAAGCACCCCGTGGCGCATTAGCGCACTGGATTAATATTGCTGATCAAAAAATTGCCAATTACCAACTGGTGGTACCCACTACCTGGAATGCTTCACCAAGAGACAGCAAGGGACAGTTGTCAGCCTATGAATCATCCCTGCTGGGAACGCCGGTTGCAGACGAAAGCCAGCCGCTGGAGATCATCAGGACCATTCACAGTTTTGACCCCTGCATGGCCTGCAGTGTGCATATTTATGACGAGGAAGGCAAACACATCAGCCGTATCAGTATACTGGGTGATTAATCTTCTAAACTTTTTTTATGGCAACAAAAATGCTGCAGATTCACCGGCTTCGCAGGGTGTATGTATGGGAACAGCCCGTAAGAATCTATCACTGGATAAATGCTTTGGTGATGCTGGCTTTGATAGCCACCGGCTTTTATATTGCTGATCCGCTGGCATTGCAGAGCCAGCACGAAGCTACCGGCAAGTTTACCATGGGCTGGATACGCTATATTCATTTTGCTGCAGCCTATATTTTCTTTTTTAATTTTTTATTCAGGATATACTGGGGCTTTGTGGGCAATAAATATGCTAACTGGCGCCAGTTCCTGCCCATTTCAAGGAAATTTTTTAAGGAGATGTGGTATGTTTTCCGCATGGATATTTTAATGCTGAAGGGCAAGGAACACATGAGCATCGGGCACAATGCAATGGCCGGGTTTATCTATTTTCTCACTTTTGTCGCCTTCCTGGTGCAATGTCTTACCGGCTTTGGCCTGTATGCTTCCATGAGTACCTGGTGGTTGCCCAAACTGTTTGGCTGGGTACCGGCTGTTTTTGGTGGGGATATTCTTACCCGGCAAATTCACCATTGGTCTATGTGGTTTTTCATTCTGTTTGTGGTAATTCATGTGTACCTGGTATTTTACCACGACTACGTGGAGGGCCGCGGAGAAATCAGCAGCATGGGCGGCGGCTGGAAATTCATAGAAGAAGAAACCTTTGAGCGAAACCATCACCAGACACCTAACCCGGATAAAGTAAAACCCCAGGATGGACCATCAAAATAAAATACTGGTGTTGGGTATCGGCAATTACCTGATGGGCGACGAAGGGGTAGGAGTGCACCTTGCTGAAGGCTTACAGCAGCAGGGCCTGCCGGGTGCAGACATTGTAGACGGCGGCACGGGTGGGTTTCATTTGCTGGACTATTTTGAAAGCTACGACACCGTTATACTGGCAGATGCCACGCTGGACAATAACCCGGCAGGCACCATACGCCTGCTGACGCCACGGTTCGCAAAAGACTTTCCCCAGGCCATGAGCACCCATGATATCGGTTTGAAAGATATGGTAAGCGCCCTTCAACTGATGGATAAAATGCCCACGATCCATTTATTCACCGTAAGCATCGAAAGCCTGCAGCAGCAGGGAATCACCCTCACGGCCGGGGTAGCAGCCATCCTGCCCGCTTTGATGGATGCAATAAGCGCGCTGGTAACTGCCATCCAGGCGCCTTCTCCACAATT
>JANPGT010000609.1:0-1983 GCA_031424135.1 Chitinophagaceae bacterium | reverse complement strand
CATTACCGGCAGGTGTTGGTAGTACCACAGAAGCCCTGCTGGCCAACTGCAATTGCACCGATATCGTAAAATGTTTTAACAGCACAGGATTTGAAAACCTGGCCAACCCAGTTTATAACGGGGAAGGCCTGGACATGTTTGTTGCGGGGGACAGTGCACTGGGCAAAGAGTCAGCTATCCAGCTGTCCAAAGACCTTGGTTTTGCCCACTGCTATGATTTTGGTGGTAACAGGCATTTTGCGGCGCTGGAGCAGTTCGCATTCGCCTGGATAAACCTGGCCATCCTGCAAAAGCAGGGCCGGGATATCGCTTTTAAGCTCATACGCCGGTAGCTGGTATTGCCAGGTTAAAGATCAACCGGTTTGTAAAATCATTTAATGCTTCTGCCGATAGTGCTAGAGGCTCAACGCCTGATGATTATTCGTGGGTGGCTATTTTAAATGCTGACAGGACAGACCGCACAAATTCCCCGTAACTTCTGACAACAGGAATGCCCTGGTGCACACCCAATCCGAAAACCGGATCAGTAAACGAACCCGCTCCACTGGACACATTTACAATCCTGCCGGCATCACTTTTTTTAAGTAAGGGCAGAAATGCATTTGTCATTCTCCATGCCCCCAGCAGGTTGGTGTCAAATGCATCTTTGGCGAACTGCATATCCGCGGTTAACGGATTGGCGCCCTGGTCAAAATAAGCCCCTGCATTATTAACCAGCAGATCCAGTTTCCCAAACTCATTGTCTACCATAAGCGCAAGGGTGGATACACTTTGATCACTGCTGGTATCCAGTTCCATGGCTATGACATTCATTTTTTCAGCCAGCGTTTTTGCTTTGGTAAAATCCCTTGCGGTAATAATTACCAGGTAGTTTTTTTCGGCCAGTTGCCGGGCGGTTTCAAAGCCAAGACCCATTTCCCGGCTGACGCCGGTGATTAGTGCGAGTTTTTTGACTGACATAATATGTATTTTTTTGATAAATACGGATGCTCCTAAAAAGACTGCTGTATAATTTTTAAAGGGCAGGGTTTAGGCAAGTGTACAATGCTCCTGTTTTAATATTTTATCGAATCGCCTTGTTCTTCTTAGACAAATAGTCAATGCTGCAATCAATGCAAATGTGTAAACAATCATTTCATTAGACAAATCAGCATTTTATTTTGTTTATTAAGGCATAATGAAAGGGGGTTCTACAACCATTCACCCGGCCCGCTGTTATTCGTTTTGTAAACGGGTATTTATGCAGCAAGCTATGGGGCAAATCACGGCAGTTATACAAAACATGATAAATACAAACCCTCAGGAAATAGCATCCTTTTGTTCCGCTGTTAGCATACGGTATTGCAAAAAGCATGAAATAATTGCCAAGGAAGGTCATATACCAGCCGAAATATATTTTATTAATAATGGAATGCTCCGCGTAATCGTAAACGATGCCAAAGCAGTGGACCATACTATCCATTTTGCACTGGAGAACCAGTTCATTGCAGATTACAGCAGCTTCCTGCAGCAAAAGCCTGCCATGTATTCACTGCAGGCGCTTGAAGCCACAGAATTATTGGTCTTGCCCCGGGACTCCATCGAAATGGGGTACCAATCAATGGCAGAAGGACAAAAACTGGGAAGGCTCATTGCTGAATTTTATTTTATCTACCAGGATGAGCGTATCCGCAATCAGTACGCCAGGACAGCAAAAGAAAGATATGATTATATGTCCACCGTTTTCCCCGGCATTCATGACCGGGTACCCCAGTACATGATTGCATCCTACCTCGGCATAACGCCGGTGCATTTAAGCAGGCTGAAAAAGCCAACCCCATCAAAAATCTAAACATTTGTTATCGTGTGTTGAAGCTGCTTTCAATAGTTTTACCATGGAACAAAAGTCATCACGTCAATGAAACTTTCAGCGAAAGAAAAAACAAGGCTTAGGGAAAAATATGGTCCATGGGCCATTATCACCGGTGCCTCTTCCGGCATTGG
>JANPGT010000608.1:0-13953 GCA_031424135.1 Chitinophagaceae bacterium | reverse complement strand
AGTGGAGTACTCTTTATTAATTATTTCTACAAAGTTAGCCTTTTGTCTCCGGGGCGGCCATGAAATTCCGGCATAAACCGTCCCGCAAGCGAGACTATTTATTCCGTTGCTTCATTGCCTTGGTCGCCAAAAGCCTGGGATGGTTCCATAATTAATTTTTAAACCATTTAAAAAATTGAGTTATGGAAAATGGAATGAATCAACCAGTATGGACTAAGGTAGCCGAAGTAGAACTGGTTTATAAAACCAAAGTAAAAGCCTCAGAAAGGCCATTGATTAAAACGCCCAAAGATTCTTATGAGATTTTACTCCAGGTATGGGATCAAAATAAGATCGAATTCCAGGAAGAATTTAAAGTTTTATTGCTAAACCGGGCCAACCGGGTGATTGGCGTTTATGAAGTGTCAAAGGGTGGAATGACGGGTACGGTGGCTGATCCCAGATTAATACTGGCTGCAGCCATTAAATCCCTGTCTGTTTCTATTATACTTTGTCATAATCACCCCAGTGGTAACTTGAAACCAAGCCGGGCTGACGAGGAACTTACGCAAAAGATAAAAGAGGCTGCCCGCTACCATGATATTAAAGTGCTTGACCATGTTATTATAACCAGTGAAGGTTATTATTCCTTCGCTGATGAGGGGCTTATTTAGCCCCTTTTTTTATGAGACAATAATGTGGCGCAACCGGTAGTGTTTGATTCATATAAATTATATTTGATTTAAATTTTGTAAATAAGCTGCTGGGTCCGTCTACGGCTGGACTTCAAAATGATTTTATGATATGACTAAGACAATTATAATGAGCGTCCTGTTGTTTGTTTTACTGGGTATTGCGTCCCCCGAGGTAAAGGTAACCGGAGCCATGAAGAATGTAATGATGAAGGGGGATTTGTCAGCCCATATAGACATTGATACTTTGCAGAAACAACATTTATATGGACTTGGCCCGGTCGCGCAGCTTAAAGGAGAGATAATGATATTGGATGGGAAGGTTTTTTCCACCGAAAAACATGCCACGCAATTAGTTAGTACGGAAGATAAAATTTCAAAGGCTGCTTTGCTGGTATATAGCCATGTGGCGCAATGGAAGGCAGTGACCCTGAAAACTACAATTAAGAATTATGTCGCGCTGGAAAAGTTAGTGGAAGCTACTGCCAAAACCAGTGGCTATGATATAGAAATTCCTTTTGCATTTAAAATAGAGGCAAGCCCTCAAATTCTCAGTTTTCATGTGATTGACTGGAAGGACGGGACTGTGCATACCATGGAGAACCATAAACAGTTTGCGTATTCAGGAAAATTGAAGAATGAGAAGGTATGGCTGCTGGGTTTTTATTCTACTCATCATCAAGGTGTTTTTACCCATCACACTACTTATATGCATGTTCATATGATGGATGAAAAAACAAAAACCGTTGGTCACCTGGATGAACTTGAATTAAATGGCACTGTAACGATCTATCTTCCTGTCCAATAAGCACCTGGAATAATTGTTTGTGAGATGTTTTTTTCGAATCTATTGTGGTACAAAACCTCCCATTTAAGTTTGCAGGCATGCGCTGCTCCAATACCAATCTTGGCCAGGTAATTTAATGCAGTGGAGGGCTGTTGTTGTACGGAGATCTTACTGCTTTTTATATTGAGTATGGCATTTTTCGATTCTCATTCCATTTCCTCTTTTTTAAGACTGTGCTTTTGTTCAAATCTGCTGAGGAAAGTCTTTTCCCCGCATGGCTAAAATCTAGTCATACAGTGGTGGATTTTGATGTGTATTTTACCTTTGATCTGTGGTTGAAGACTGGTTAAAAACTAAGTGGAGATGCACGAAGAAATATATTGTAAAAATCCAGTTCAGCGCTTTCAATAATGAGTAAACATTGCACCTGCAGTTAAGCAGTTCTTTTACAAATACAGATTTTTCAAGAGGTAAGACATATAAAGGTTTAATGTGCCCGGTCTTGCAAATGGCAAGATGTACAAACGTTATACGTTTGGGTCATCTTGCCCTTCACTCCGGAGTCGCTTCGGGATATTGAATCAGAAAACTACAAGGCATGAAGAAGAAAGAAAATGAGGTGAGAAATAAAATGGTAGTGCTAAGAATGAATGCGGCTGAATTTGAAAAGGCTGAGCATTTCAGGAAACGAACCACTGAAAGATACCTGAGTACCTATCTGAGAAAACTGAGTTTACAGAAGCCTGTCACCGTAAAATACCGCAACCAGTCAGCAGATGATTTTTTACAGTCCATGCTGGAGCTCAAAAAAGAGCTAAGTGCCATCGGAAATAATTTTAACCAGGCAGTCCACAAACTGCACCTGCTGGATAAGATACCTGAATTCCGATCCTGGATAAAGGACTACGGCAACCTGCATAAGGCTTTTGTGCACAAGACAGAACTAATCGTTAGCAGGGTAACTGAACTCTACGAACAATGGTTGCAAAAATAACTATACCAAAAAATATTAAAGCAGCCCTTAATTACAATGAGAAGAAGGTGCAAAAGGGGAGTGCGGTTTGTCTTCAAGCCGCCAATTACCTGAAAGAGGCCAAAGACATGAATTTCTATCAGAAATTGGCCGGTTTTGAAAGATTGAATATTCTCAATGAAAGGGCGGCCACCAAAACCCTGCATGTCTCCCTGAATTTTGATCCGTCTGAAAAGCATTCCAATGAGAAGCTGGCGGCTATTGCGAACCAGTATATGGAAAAGATTGGCTTTGGAGAACAACCTTATTTGGTGTATAGGCACAATGATGCGGGACACCCGCATATCCATATTGTGAGTACGACTATCAAAGCTGATGGCAGCAGAATTAATACCCACAATATCGGTCGCAATCAATCTGAAAAGGCCAGGAAGGAACTTGAACAGCAGTTTGGTTTGATTAAGGCAGAGCGGCAGCAAAGAATTGACCATCCCGGTATCAGACCGGTGATAATGGGAAAGGTTATCTATGGTCGCTCTGAAACAAAGAAAAGTATAGTCAGTGTTGTAACAGTCGTCTTTAACCAGTACCGGTTCACGTCATTGCCTGAATACAATGCTGTTTTGCGGCAGTTTAATGTGGTGGCGGACAGGGGTAGGGAAAAGGGGCGGATTTTTAAGAACAGGGGACTGGTTTACCGAATATTGGATAGTGATGGTAATAAAGTAGGGGTGCCGATTAAAGGTAGTGCTATCAGCTGCAGGCCCATATTGAATAACCTGGAACTGAAATTTATTTCAAATGAAGCTAAAAAGGAGGCTTTGAAACCATTTGTGCGGGCAAAGCTGGATGCGGTCCTTTCGGAAAGCCCCGGCACTATACAAGACTTTATGGAGCAACTGCACCAGAAAAATATTTATACCCTGCTCCGCCAAAACCCGGAAGGCAGGATCTATGGCGTCACATTCGTAGACAACCAAAATAAAGTGGTATTTAACGGGAGCGATTTGGGCAAAGGATACAGTGCCGCCTCTTTGCAAAGCCGGCTGGTACAGCCTGAGATGATGCCGTTTAGACTTTCAACAATTGAGGCCAGCAGATCACTATCCTTGCCGGACAAGCAAATTAACCTGCAGAAAAATGAAAAAAGGACTATTGAGTTTACTGTAAAAAAGGAAGGCCTTCTTGATATGCTGCTATTGACTAAAGACCAATATAGCAATTTGCCCTATAGTCTGTTGAGAAAAAAGAGGAAGAAGAAAAGAAAGAAACCTGATTAGTGTAAAGTAAAATTTTAGATATGTCACACACGGGGGAGAATGAACAGGGGTTGCGGAAGATACTTGACCTCACGAGGTTTGCCAGCATTTTTATTTTGTTGCTGCATTTTTACTACTGTTGTTATGGTGCATTCGTATTATGGAATATCAGGACTACGATTTCTGACAGAATCATAGAAAATATTGCACGTACAGGTCTGTTTACAAACGCTTATACGTCCAAGGTTTTAGCGCTGGGTTTATTGGTGATTTCGCTAATAGGTGCGATGGGTAAAAAAGATGAAAAAATCAGCCGTAAAAGTATTGTAGTTTATATAATTGTTGGTTTGTCTTTTTACTTTGGTAGTAATATGCTTCTTCGTTTACACTACCGGTTGGAAACTGTGGCCGTGGTATATATGAGTGTAACCGGGTTGGGGTTCTTGTTTATGCTTGCGGGAGGTAATCTTTTGAGCCGTGTGATCAAGCTTAATTTGTCCAGCGATGTTTTCAATTCCCTGAATGAAACCTTTCCACAGGAGGAAAGATTATTGTCCAATGAATATTCCATAAATCTTCCAGCCCGGTATAATCTGAAAGGCCGGATTCGGAAAAGCTGGATAAATATCATTAATCCGTTTAGGGGACTGCTGGTTATTGGCAGCCCGGGGGCCGGAAAAAGCTGGTTTGTCATACAACATGTGATTAAACAGCATATTGAAAAGGGTTTTTCGATGTTTGTGTATGATTTTAAATATGATGATCTTTCCAAAATCACCTACAACTGGCTGCAGCAGAATAGTCACAGTTATGCTGCACGGCCGTCCTTCTATGTAATCAACTTTGATAACCTGTCGGTTTCCCACCGGTGCAATCCCCTGGACCCCACTACCATGAATGACATTACCGATGCCACAGAATCGGCCAGGACTATTTTGCTGGGTCTGAACAGGGAATGGATCAATAAGCAGGGGGATTTCTTCGTGGAGTCGCCTATCAATTTTGTGACCGCTATTATTTGGTTTTTGAGGAAATATGGGGATGGTAAATATTGCACTTTACCTCATGTAATTGAGCTAATGCAGGCAGACTATGAGGAATTGTTCCCGGTGCTCAATACACAGCCGGAAATTGAAGTCTTGGTAAACCCTTTTATCACTGCCTACCAGAACGATGCCATGGAGCAACTGGAAGGCCAGGTAGCATCAGCAAAAATCGGGATGGCCCGATTGTCTTCACCCCAATTGTACTGGGTCCTGTCGGGCAATGATTTTACACTGGATATTAATAATCCCCGGGATCCCAAAATTGTCTGTGTAGGTAATAATCCGGAGAAACAACAAATTTATGGCGCTGTATTGTCCTTGTATATTTCACGATTGATAAGGCAGGTGAATAAAAAGGGAATGTTGAAATGCAGTTTGATCTTTGATGAATTCCCCACCATTTATTTTAATAACATGGACAGCCTGATTGCCACCGCAAGAAGTAATAAGGTAGCTACCACATTGGCCATGCAGGATTTTAGCCAGCTGAAAAAAGATTATGGTAAGGAACAGGCAGATGTGATTGTAAGCATTACCGGTAATATCATCAGCGGGCAGGTCATGGGAGAAACTGCTAAACTTTTATCAGAGCGTTTTGGCAAAATTATGCAAGACAGGCAGAGTGTTTCCATAAACCGGTCCGATACTTCTATCAGTCATTCCACACAGCTGGAGAGTGCCATTCCAGCTTCTAAAATCTCGGGGCTTTCTTCCGGTGAGTTTGTGGGGTTGGTTGCTGATAACCCCGGTGAGAAAATAAAGTTGAAAATGTTTCATGCGGAGATAATTAATAATGCTGATAAATTGAAAGAGGAAGTCAGCCGGTATAGATGCATCCCTGTTGTTTCAAATGTTACACAGCAGCAGGTGCAGGATAATTACTATCAGATTAAGATGGATGTGAAGCGGTTGATTGGGGAAAAGGTGGAGAAATTGAAGGCAGTTCTATGAAAATGACTTTTGTAATTAATGGATACTCTTTTTTGTTTTTTCGATTGACATTGTATGAAACGAAAAACAACCTCTATTTAACAACCTTTTATGGAAAAAAATCAATGTATTATTATTAATATCCTTGGATAAGTTACATACTCCAGTATTTCCACAGAATTGAATAGTAAATTGTATAAATCAAATCAGGTATTATGAAAAAGATTATGTCATCAATGTTTTTGTTTAGTGTTTTAACTACCACTAATTTAATGGCGCAAGACTTAAAGGAAAAGGATGTACCCAAGACTGTAAAAGACGCGTTCGTTAAAAAGTATCCGGATGCGAAGAAGGTTAGTTGGGAAAAAGAGAAGGGAAATTACGAAGCAAACTGGGGAGGAAAATCTGGTGAAGATAATTCTGTAACGTTTACCCCGGGGGCTATTTTTCTTGAAATTGTTGAAGCAATTCCTGTAAGTCAACTTCCTGCCAGTGTTGCTCCATTCGTTGCAAAACATTATAATGGTGCCAAAATTAAAGAAGCAGGGAAAGTAACTGATGCTTCCGGTAGGCACATGTTTGAAGCGGAGATTAAAGGGAAAGATTTAATTTTTGATGAAAAAGGAGTTTTCCTTAAAGTAGATTAAAATTAAGTTTAAAACTTTATTTTGCAAAGCCACCCTATGGAGGGTTGGCTTTTTTATTTAGCTCTGCATAATTTAAAACTTACGAGCATAAGCATACCAAGCTTATAAATTTAAAAATAGGTATTCAGAAATCTGAATTTAATTTGAAAATGTCGTTTAGTTAGGAAATGAAAATAACTTTAACAATTTAAGCTGCTGTAGGGAGATCCTGCAGCAACTTTTGCTTGACTAAAGGTAAGGATTCAATAAATGTTTGAAGAGGCGTCTTACCAAAACATTTAACGGAGACCATATACGAGCGGTGTATTTTTATAAAGAGCGACTGTGGCAGCAATATTCCTGCCTCGTTTATGTTTATCAAACAGGTTCCTAACGGACGCTTTATCTTTGCTTAGCTGTTCTTTCGTAGAGCAGGCTTTCGACGGCCCGTTTCAGTGTTCTCACGCTCCAGTTATTTCGGACGGTTTCAGATTCATAAAACCGTCTTCTAGATTCATTTTCGGCCTTAATCAGTTCTATAAAATGGGAGAAACTGAGGTGGCGGCCCATTGCTTAACAGTGCAGGGAAAGTAATAGGTGTCAATACCGCTATCATCAACGGCGGACAGGGATTGTGTTTTGCTGTCAGCAGCAACTTGGCGGCCTTTGTAGCTGGTAAAATAATTATGGAAGGCAAAGTGCGAAGGGCTTACCTCGGCATTGCCGGCAATACCATTCAGTTGAGTGAAAGAATGGTAGCCGCAAACAGGCTGACAAAAAAAACCGGTGTCTACGTCAGTGAAGTGATAGCTGACGCTCCCGCACTGAATAACAACCTGCAGAAAGCTGATATTGATCGGCGAATATGTAAGGCTGACTGTACTGAGGAATGGTTTTAAAAAGGACATAGAGGTGATGCCGGGTGAAATGGCATAAATACAATAGGTCTTTTGTAACCTCCTGCATGGTCAGTTGTGATCGGAAAAGAAAATGATTTGCCGAAGATATATCTCCCTAATAACAGTGTCGGCCAATTGAACAGTGGGCGCTTTGTTGCCGGTCTCCGAAACATTGATTTTTTATCATTAACGCTAAAACACCAATCTGCTTACTCTCTGTAGGGGATATTTGGTCTCCACCTGTAAGCCGATCATTGAACGGAGCGGATGAGAGGACTTTCCCCTGACCTGGAAATTGATCAAAGGGGAACGGCAGCACCAGCGCTGACAGTATTCTATTTGGTGTTTAGTTGCTAACTTCGATGGCACTTTTGCGATCGGGTGCAGCAACCATTCCAAAGCTGCGGCAGGGCTCGAACGTTGGTGGTAGGTTTAACAAAATGGTCCTTAAAATATAAAACAATGAAAGATATACTTTTTGACTTTATTGCAAAATACATTTCGCTTACCGATGAGGAGAAGAACGCGATACTTTCATTAAACCTATTTCGGTCGGTAAAGAAAAAGGCTATTTTACTCAAAGAAGGGCAAAACTCGAACGAAAGCTACTTTGTTTTAAAAGGATGTATCCGGACCTATTATATAATCGATGGTGAAGAAAAAACAACGTCTTTCTATACAGAAATGGAAGCCTTAACACCTCATTGTGTTATAAATAAGGCCCCGTCAGAATATTTCATTAGTTGTGTCGAAGACTGTATTCTTACCGTTTCAAATACTGATATGGAAGCTGAAATAAATAGTAAATTTCCCAAGTTTGAAATAATGTGTAGAAAGTTGGCGGAAGAAATGTTGGCTAAACAACAGATGGATTTTGACGAGTTTAAAACTTCTTCACCCGAAGAACGATACCTGAACCTGCTGCAAAAAAGACCGGATCTTATTCAGCGGGTGCCACAACTGCAATTAGCAAGTTATTTGGGTATCAAACCGCAATCGTTAAGCAGGTTGAGGGCCAGGATAGTGGAAAAAGACAATGGTTAAGTTGAATTTCTTAACTTAAGTGAACGAAATTAAGGTATCCCTCATTTTACTTTTGCATCATTGTTTAAAATCAATCAGAACAGTTATGCAAAGGAAGATTTTATGGTTCGGAATCGTCTTAGTATGGGTAAACAGCTTACATGTAAATGCACAAGATGCCAAAAAGGAAGCCACTTACAGAAAGTGGTTTGTTGGTAGTACTTTCCTGCTGTTGGGAAATTTGGATAAAGTAAATCCCCCTGAGTTTATACAATTAAATATTGGATACAGGATTACGCCTACAAATGCCTTATCCTTTGAATTTAAAAGGTTCATCTATTCCTTGCCACTGGGTATTCCCTGGGGACCATCATTTGATGCGCCGGGACTAAATTATCCCGGACATGCACGGATTCTCGCACCTACAATAGCATATCAGCATTTTTGGTGGAAAGCTGTTTATACATCCGTCCATGCATTGAATGCCTTTGAAAAATACCTGGATGAGAATAATAAAAAGATTGGAAACGGATACACGTTATATCTGACCTACCGTTGAGGGTATCAAATAAAATTGCTCAAAAACCGTTTCTTTTTTGAACCGTCTATCGGGTTCACACACTGGCCCATAAGGTACAACACTCCGGAATCTTTTAAATCAGTAGAAAAAAAATGGCCCAATTACTTTCCATGGGAACCCGGGCTTCATTTTGGGTATAATTTTAATCTTAAAAGAAATCAATAAAAATCTTTAGATGTACTCAATAGGGAGTTCCTGAAGTTTTCAAATGCAGGAAGAATGCCAAAAGACAATCAATTTATGTCCTGCGCCGGATCATTTTCCCTGACCCATTCTGGTTTGGTTGACTTGTCTACGGGAAAATTATTTGCAAGTGTCAATATTCCTGCCGGCCTTATGCGCCTGTTGTTCCTGAACTACAGGAACTGCTCAAAGCAGTCAGCAAGTAGAACTTCGGGCAGGGCTTGAATAATATATAAAATATTTATGGCTAATATGAGAAATAGAACGATGACGAATGCTTCGGGTATAGCTTATTATTACTGGGTTTTACTGGTCAGCTTATGTTTTTTCTTTTCGTTAAGGGGTTATTGGGAATTCACTAAAAACGATATCACCTATCCTAAAACCTTAAAGATGGGCTACCCTCCCTATTTTATTTTTTCCCTGGGTATCGCTAAGATAATGGGCGCTATGATTATTATTACCCGGCCTTCACCGGCTGAAAGAATGGGTATACGCCGGTTTTACTTTCGATGTGGTTTTTGCATTCATCTCGGCAATGGCAATCAACAGCCAGGCTGACTGGGTAAAAGCACTGCTGGCCTTTTGCTGCGTACTGCTTACCTATTACCTGTACCAGAAATTATATACAACTGAATACCAGCCGGGCGCTGATTTTTAAAAACTAATATATATTATAGTATGAAGAAGTATTTTAAAAGATACTCATTTCTTTTGTTGGCGGGTTTTATTTCCCTGGCCGCATGCAAAAAAAATAGTGATGGTCCGGGAAATACGGATACAAGAATAGTTAAGTATGAGATTACAGGGAACTTCAGCGGCAAACTGACCATTGTCTATAACGACAATGTCAACGGGAATACTGTATTGAACAATATCTCCCTGCCATGGACGAAAGAACTGACTTACACGCAAAATGTGGCGGCCATCGGGATACAGGCGCAGGCAGCTTCGGCTGGAATGCCGGGTCAGACAGCAACAATGAAAATATATGCTGCCGGAAAGCCTGTTAAATCGTCGGCTGCTGTTGCTGGCGCTTTGGGTGAAATGGTATTGCCCGCCATTGCACATCTGTTTTAAAACCCGTTGCAGCTTGACCAGCCGGGTATATGTAACAGTTAGGTATACCTGAAATAATAGTTAAAAAATATAGCTGTGCAACGCCCGATCCCCGTCGATGGTCAATAGCTAAAAAAGCCATGAAAATTCGATTATCTCTGTTAGTTCTTTTGTCAGCCATTGGATGGTCCTGCATTAAAGACCCTGTGCCCATGCCCGATACGTCCTATAACCTGCGTGTCGACAGCCTGCGTGTATTGACCACCGATATCCCGTATGATAAATACAATGATGCCGTATTCGTGAACAGTATGACCGGTTTTGCTGTGTCGGACAATGGCCGTATTGTAAAGACCATCGATGGGGGCTATCACTGGACAACCCTTTCATCAGGGGTGAATTTTTTACTGAAGAAAATACGCTTTGTAAACAGCCAGGCAGGATTTGTTATTGGCGGGGATTCTACGGGCGGCTACCTGTTAAAAACAACAGATGCAGGGCTCAACTGGCAAAAGATAGATCTGCATATGCCGGAGCCAGGTTGGCCTACCGGTCTTTTTTTCCTGGATGCTGACAGGGGTTTTATTACAGGGAAAAAATACTTTAAAAAGACAACAGATGGCGGATTAACCTGGACAGATGCGGCGGGTCCGGTAACAGAAAATTTTGGGATATCAGTTTCAGGACCTATCAACAGGGATATGCCACCGCTGCAAACGGTAGGTATTTTATTACCAGGGATGGGGGTAGTTCATGGGGGGCCGTACAATCGGATAAAAACCAGGCGCTGGGTGAGATATGCCATTCGCCTTCGCAGTCGTTTTCAGTAAGCGGCTTGGATCTGGTGGATTTATCTACCGGCAAAATAAGCGCCGCTGGGGAACTACCTGCAGGTGCTTTTAAGGTATTGTTTTTAAATAACCGCAATGCCGTAGCGGCGGGCCAGCATTTTGAAACAGGTTTCTGGCCCTATGGCGATATTTTTCTGAGCAATTCAGCCTGGGCTGATCACCTGCGGAAAAAATACAGTCCCCAAAGCGAAGCCCTGAATTTTTCCGCCATTGTAAGGACAGCTGAACACAGGGTTTTATTCATCGGCCAATCACTGCTGAATCCCATTATTGTGGAACTGAGCTATTAAACTGCCTGTTTGGGTTCTTACAAGAGCGCATGATATTTATACAAGTGCCATTTTACCGATTGTTAACTGCTTTCAATTACTGTTATACCAATGAAAACAAAACAGAACCTGATTTGGATATTGGTGCTGGTCAGCCAATATTGCTGCGCACAGGAAAATAAGTTTACTTATTCCGCTGGTCCCCAGGCCCTGTTCCCCTTATCCAAAAATATACAGCGGCCGGGCTATGGAGGTAGCTTTTCCGTTACCCGCAAACTCAGCAGGCATATTGCCATTGCAGCCGATATAGATATAGCTGTTTTTCACAGGAACCGGTTTGACAGTATTGCCAATCGTCCAGGGGG
The DNA here is from genome assembly GCA_031424135.1 of Chitinophagaceae bacterium. Taxonomy (GTDB): domain Bacteria; phylum Bacteroidota; class Bacteroidia; order Chitinophagales; family Chitinophagaceae; genus JACMLD01. The sequence continues at coordinate 2,432 of JANPGT010000608.1, read as the reverse complement.
AACCTACCCTTTTATTCCCCTAACGGCAGGTGGGGTATTTAAAATGTCCAAACATAGCTATTTCACTGTCAAAGCGGGATTGTTGACAGGTTTGAATAATGAAAAGACTTATGGCATTATTGTTCCCGGTGTTGGTTATTATGTATTTGCCGGGGACAAACCCCGGCTCGACATCAGCATTAAATTCGCAGGCGTCCCTTCCAACAAGCCAGTGGGAGACAACAGCCTGCTTGAATCAGGGGGGTACAGTTATCTATCCTTCAGGCTGGCCTATATCTTTTAAACGCCTATTACCTGCTTACACATTTATTGGCTGCCCATTTTAACACTATCCTGAATTATTTAATTAAGCAAGTTTAAATATTATGACAATCAGAAAAACAATTAAAGCCCTGTTATTACTTTCATTAGTCGGCCCGGCCCAAAAAGCTGCCGGGCAAAAAAACTATACCATCAGCGGTAGTATAAAAAGTAAAAACAATGGAGAATCTATTATTGGTGCAAGTATTAAAGTGTTAAACAGCAATGATGGCACCAGCTCCAATGAGTATGGCTTTTACAGTATTTCACTGCTGGCCGGTACCTACCGGCTGGTGTACAGTGCGTTGGGAAAAACGCCGGATACGGTGGGTATTGATTTGACAGCTAACACCGAAAAAAATATCAGTCTTGCAGCAGCTGATAATGAATTGGCAGGCGTTATCGTTACAGGCAGGAAACTACCGGGTCGTGCTGTTACCGGTGCTCAGATGGGCATTGAAAAACTTTCTGTTCAGGAAGCCAGGAACATTCCTGTAATTTTTGGAGAGAAGGATTTGCTGAAAACAATTCAGCTGCTGCCGGGTATCAAAACGGCCGGCGAGGGGAATAGCGGCATTTTTGTAAGAGGTGGAAGCACTGACCAAAACCAGATAATTTTAGACGAAGCGAATATTTACAATGCCGGGCACCTGTTTGGTTTCTTTTCTACTTTTAACAGCGATGCCATCAAAGATATTGCAGTCTATAAAGGCGGGATGCCGGCGCAGTACGGAGGAAGATTAAGCAGTGTGCTGGATGTAAGAATGAATGAAGGAAACAACCAGGCCACCGGTGTGAGTGGCAGCCTGGGGCTTATCAGTGCCAAACTGAACCTGGAAGGGCCCATTCAAAAAGACAAATCTTCTTTTTTAATAACCGGCAGAAGGACCTATGCTGATCTGTTTTTAAAATTGGACGAAAAATACAGGGACAATCAACTTTCTTTTTATGATTTTAATGCCAAGCTGAATTACGAACTGGGTAAAAAAGACAAGTTGTATCTAAGTGGCTATTTTGGTAAAGATGTTTTGGGGTTTAGTAATCAATTCACCACCAACTGGGGCAATGGAACCGGTACGCTGCGCTGGAATCATATTTATAACAGCCGTTTGTTTTCAAATACTTCAGCGATTTATAGTAATTACAACTACACGTTTAAAGTCAAAAATGGGACAAACGATATCAAAATATTTTCTCAGATCAGGGACTGGAACCTAAAGCAGGATTTCCAGTACAGCATCAACAATAAAAACAACCTGCGTTTCGGGTGGTCCGGTATTTATCATATTATTCGTCCCGGGGAAATTACCGGCAATGCCGGTTCCAGCATCAACGATAAAATCCAGGATAAAAGATATTCCTGCGAAAATGCTGTGTATGCCAGCAATGTATTTAAGCCCGGCAAAAAACTAAGCATAACAATGGGTGCCAGGTTGAGTGCTTTTACCGTATTGGGTGGGGGTAAATTTTATACCATAGATGAGAAGGGCAATATAAAAGATACTGTCAGGTATGCAAAAGGAGCGGAGGTGAAAACGTATTACAACCTTGAACCAAGGCTGTCTGTTGGCTATATGTTAAAGGCCAATACCTCCCTCAAAGCAGCCTACACCCGCAATGCCCAGTATATGCATCAGATAACCAATTCAAATGGTTCAAATCCTTTGGATAAATGGGCCAGCACAAGTAATATAATCAAACCACAGATCAGCAACCAGTTTAGTCTGGGGTATTACTCAGATATCCTGCTGAACACCTACGAATTTACGGCTGAAGCTTACTATAAGGAAATGGACAATATTTTGGATTATAGAAACGGAGCTGACCTGTTTTTAAACGAAACGGTAGAAACACAATTGCTTTTTGGAAAAGGCAGGGCTTATGGTATAGAATTCATGGTAAAGAAAAAAGCAGGAAGGCTTACGGGATGGATTGGTTATACTTTGAGCAGGTCGGAAAGAAAAATCAATGGTATTAATAACAATCAATGGTACAAGGCCACCCAGGATAGAACACACGATATTGCCATTGTGGGAATATACCAATTAAGTAAAAAATGGACGCTGAGCGGGAATTTTGTTTTCTACACAGGCAGTGCTGTTACTTTTCCCTCTGGTAAATACCAGGTCAAT
>JANPGT010000607.1:0-3542 GCA_031424135.1 Chitinophagaceae bacterium | reverse complement strand
CCCGGCCCCTCTCCACGGGGTGGAGAGGGGTGCCTCTCCGCAAGAGATGCTATAAATTATGATCGAGTGGGAATGCGTTTCTTAAAATAGTTTAGTAAAAATGAGTGAGCCTTTTATTCAAACGTGAGCATCATTTAACGAATCAATCATCTAGATTAACTAGCACCCACCCGACTGTAATCAGTAAGAAAACCTGCGGAGGGGCACCCCTCGCCATGTAATGGAGAGGGGCCGGGGGTGAGGGCTCCTCTCCACAAGAGATGCTACAACTTATGATCATGCGCGAAACCCAGTCCTTATATAGTGCAGTGAAAATGACCAGGGTTTTTATTGTACTGCAATCACAGTGGAAGCAGGAAATCACCTACGTTAACCAGCTCCCCCTGGTAGTAACCCGTAAGAAAACATGCGGAGGGGCACCCCTCGGCAGCGAAACGGGATAGGCGCCGGGGGTGAGGGCGGAACACATCTACAGCCTGTAGTTGAAATTCTACATCAACTACGTTGTTATTGTGAGCCCCGATAAACAGCCAGGTTACTACTTTTACTTTCTAGGATAAGGTTTAATGGTTAATGGTATTTGATTAGTGCATCCCGCCCACAAGGCGGGATTTTTTATTTTCCGGTAAGGCCTGCGGCTGACTCAATCTTTCAATCGAATAAACCCGGCACTTCACCGAAAAAGCCGGATAAGCATAAAAGCAATTATTAATTTGGCAATAAGATAAGGTTTAATGGTTAATGTAACCGGTTAGTGCAGCCGCTTCTACGGAAGCGGCTTTTACGTAATTACCAGTATTCTTTCCTACGTTGAACACCCGCAAAAAGGCAGAAAACACCCAATAGCCGAAGAATGGTTTACCCCTGCCGAAAAAATGAAAAAAAGCCAGCCTGCCGGGTAATTTTATAGTACCAAAAATGCGGAAAGCATTTGCCATGAACTACTACTATATTTTACACAAGACATCTAAAGTACCGGCCGGCGGCCGCTGCCTTAAGTTTGCAAAGGAAATAACGCTTACCAACGTGCAGTTTACCTCCAACAGGGCCTGCGCAAAAAAAATGCGTTTGGGCGCAGCCATTATTTATGCGCTGGTGCATGGATTGTCCACTGCGCCCTGTAAACAGGTGGATGACATTACCAGTATAAAAAAACAAACGGTTGACTGCACGGGAACCCACGTAAAGACATCTATAAATTAATACCCCACTTTGCTGTAAAAAACAAGCCCATTGCAATAACTGCGATGGGCTTTTTACTTAGGGTAGGGATTGAACCAGGCTTTGCCTGTGGATTAATGTATACTGTGCTGCAGTGTAATAATTAAATGATTTTAGCCGGCACAACGTAACTGTTGCAGCGGCATATTTGCATTGCTTCCAAAAAAGCAACTGTCCATAAGCGCTATTCAAACATTTCTTCTATCTGCCTGGCCAGCGCGGGGGGCAACTGGTCAAGGTTCATAGACGCTTTGTGCTCTGTATGGTTAAACTTAATTTTAGATGTGTAGTGGCCGGCTTCAGGAAATTTGTGCATGATTTTCTTTAAAACAATTTCTTCAATGATTTTTTTAAGGTCGGATTTCATATCGGTACTTTTAAAGGGAATATCACTTATAAACGGCAATGCAGCGATTCCATTGTATCATCTCTCCAGCGTTATATCTTCTTAAAGCCAGCGCCTTCTTAATAAGCAGCAATTATTTAATTAATTGATTCCAGTCATGCCCAATAACGCGCTTTTAGAAACGCAGTTCCGCTTCCTTTCTGCGCAGGGTCCTGTGTCTTTTCCAGCCACGGTAATCTTCCAGCATCTTATCCAGGAAGATGGCCCCGCTGATACTCCAGTAGGCGCCATTGTAATTATATTGCCTGTCCTGCTGGTAAACAGCAGCACGGTAACCCGCCATGGCATTAATACCAATCCAGCGGAAACAGCGCAGGTTAAATAACACAGGTGGTTTAAAATTAAAAGAAAGCCCGGCCCCAACCGGCACCAGGGCTGCATTGTTCTTATTAAAAGGTGGGGAAGCAGTTTTGTCTTCAGTATAATTCACCGTTCTGCCATAGCCCGTTTCAAACACAAGACTGGTTTCCCATAATCTTCTGCGCAGCAAAAAAGGTTCAAAATACACCGTGACAGGTAAAGTTCTTTGTGATAGGTAGTGGCAATTGGTATGCTTCTGTCCGACTGGCTGGGTTCGGGCACCCTGTCCGTCTTACGGTTCATATAATAGCCGCCCAGTCCCAGTTTATACTTGTCGTTCACCAATACACCTACCCTGTAACCCCATACATTCTGCTTTTCGCCATTGGTATAGTAAAACCGCTGGTCAAAGTCGGTAGTGGGTTTAATGGAAATTGCCGCTGCCAGCTCCCCACCCTGCCCCAAACAGGGTTGCAGGGCCAGGCATAACAGCAGGCTGCACAAGAGATATGTTTTAGAGGGCTTAGGGGGCACGGCTTGTAAAAATTAGTATTACCTGCTTTTAAACGCAGCAGCCGTCTTTTTATTTGTTTAAGGCAGAAACAGGCGGCCTCATCCCGTTTAAACACGTTGAGAAACTGTAATAAATTCTTTTTCAGCCCCTGGCGTCCAACGGCCGATGAGTTTTACATTTGCGTTCAATTATGGGACATAAAAAACTCATCCGTTTTGAAGCCATTAAGGGATTTCCCAATGTGCTGCAATACCCGGAAGGGATGCCCGGGCAGTGGGCCGGCTTCTTTAAAAACAATCACCCGCTTACCCTTGAGCTGGCCTGTGGCAAAGGCGAATATACCATTGGACTGGCCAGGCTTCATCCGGAACGCAATTTTATTGGCCTGGATTTAAAAGGCAACAGGCTCTGGGCAGGTGCTAAAGCCTGTCTCAACGAGGGGCTCAGCAATACTGCTTTCCTGAGAACCCAGATTGATAAGATTACAGATTACTTCGGCAACAAAGAAGTGGCGGAAATATGGATTACTTTCCCGGATCCCCAGCTGCGCATTTCAAAAGCAAAGAAAAGGCTTACCCACCCACGTTTCCTGCGGCTGTACCAACAAATACTCAGTCCGGGTGGTTATATACACCTGAAAACAGATTCGCCCGATTTGTACCGGTTCACCAAAAGAGTGATTGAACTGTTGCAGCTGGAATTGCTGGAGGATTTTGATAACCTGTACGGGCAGGCGGCTATTAATGCGGAGTTGCAGATTAAAACCCATTATGAAGGCCTGGACATTGCGCAAAGCAACCGCATTCATTACCTGAAATTCCGGTTACCCGCTGGACCTTTAGCGGATATTGACAAACAACTGCACGAATTACTGAAAGCCGATGAACACAGCACTGAAAGAAGGAGTTGATTTTTACTATACACCGGATGGCTATATGGTGTTTACAGAAAAATACCATCTGGAGAAAGGTTTTTGCTGCGGTAATGGCTGCAGGCATTGCCCTTTTGACTATGTAAGCGTACCTGAACCGCAGCGATCTAAATTGCTGGAAGAAAAGAGTAAAGGGTAGAAGATGCAGGACATACAGTTGCAGGTTTAAA
>JANPGT010000606.1:0-2842 GCA_031424135.1 Chitinophagaceae bacterium | reverse complement strand
TTGTTGCCATAGGGAATTGTCTGACTATATGATATGAGTCCAATGAAGTAAAGTGCAGTAAGGAAAAGTGCTTTTTTCATATTCTTACATTTTAAACGAAATTGTCAAATAGCATGACACACAACGTTCAGGGCTTGCAGCAGGTGGGGTAATAGCATTCCGTCCGCCCGGCCACTGAACTTGATTTATTGAAAAATTTCATTTTAAACTAATGTCCTTAAAAAACGGTCGCACCATAGCTACTGCTGAATGATGCCCCGCTGACCATTCTCCTTCCGTCAACCCCCACTTGCTGCAAGCAACTATGTAAAAGCGATAATCCGAGCTGCCTGATTTTTGCTGTGGTACAATAACGATGAAATCATTGTCCACCAAAATTTAAATCTATGATGCAGTCTCAAATTATCGCAACCCCAAAGTTATTTATTGGAGTGGATATACACAAGAAATCATGGTCTGTCCACCTGCGTACTGATTTGTTTGACCACAAAGGCTTCAGTATGCCTCCAAACCCTGAAACACTGGCTGATTATGTGACCAGTCACTTCACTGACCATGAGGTGTCGCTGACCTATGAAGCCGGTTGCTGTGGATTCTCTGCCGCCCGTTATTTTCTGAATTTGGGCTGGTCAGTGAAAGTGGTAAATCCCAATGATGTACCCCGCAGTGACAAACAGCTGTACCAAAAGACTGACAAACTGGATTGCCGCAACCTCTGCAAACAATTGCAGCGGGATCAGTTGCACGGCATTTATATACCTACTGAACCCGAAGAACAGCTCAAAAGTTTATTACGCCAGCGCAACCAGGTAGTCAAACAATTGAGAAAAACCAAGTCACACATTAAAGGGTTGTTACTTTTCCATGGCATTACCATTCCCGAACAATTTGATAATCCCAACTGGAGCCGGGATTTCCTGGTTTGGTTGAAAAATATACAATGGACACACAGTACCGGAACAGCTTGTCTGAATAGTAAACTGCGTATACTGGAGGCCTTGAGAAGCGAATACCTGCAAACCAGTAACGAACTACGGGCATACTGCAGGAAATATTACAACAAAGATTATTACCTGCTCAAAAGCATCCCTGGCATTGGTGGCCTGCTGGCAGCTGCTATTCTTGCTGAACTGGGTGATATCAGGCGGTTCAACAACGAAAGGGAATTCAGGAGCTGCATTGGCCTGGTGCCTGGTATTCACCAAAGCAGTGAAACGGATCTTAAAATGGCGCTGACGCCCCGCTGCAAGTCACTATTGCGCAGTTACCTTATTGAATCTGCATGGATTGCCATCCGGCGCGACCCAGAGATCCAGGCCTATTACCGGAAACACGCCGGGAAAAACACCAAAAACATAATTGTGAAGGTGGCTCAAAAAATATGCTGCCGCATTTTATCTGTCATCAAAAATGAAACACCTTACCAGATAAACTATAGAAGCATCAAAAAATAAATTATTAACTTCTTTAAAACTCAATCAAAGGTATTTATGGCACGACCACAAAACATGGGTGGTAGAATGAAAATTACTACATCTGCAAGCAGGTGGCGTGCCATTTTTCTTTTATACCATACAGTTGTTGGTGGTCACGCCCCAGGCGTGAACCACATATAGGAGCCGGAGTTTAAAGAAATTTAAATACATCACTACGCCTTTGAATGATTTAACGGAGGCAGGCGAACCCTGCCCCAGCAGTAGAAAATAAAATCATTCAAAACCGTAGTGTGACGAAATAATATTATGTAGTAACTTTATTACCATATCAAAATTGGGCGAGTCCCTGAGATCGCTTTACATAGGAACCCATGTTGTGTGTAGTTCTTAGTGTCCGCCGCATATTTAGTAGGATGAGTCTACTTTTCCACATGCCACCCTTCATATAGTTCAATCTTGTAATGGTCGGCTAATTGTTGTAGTCTATTATTCCGTTGACGAAATTTGTCCATGGAAAGCACTTCAGTTTTTGAAACAGTTAAAGTCCATTTATTAGCGTTTGAGGTCTGTTGTTTTATGCATTCAGATCTATATCCACTTTTTGTCAATATTTGCAGGATTATATCAAGTTTTTCGCGTTTTGGGTCCACAAATGTAAAACTCCATCTTAAAGGTTGGTCAATGTCGAGGCCCCTCCGCTTTAAATGTTCAAAATAAATTGAGAATATTTCCTCAATACTGAAGACTTGGTCTAATCCCAATCTTCTTTTTATTTTACTAAACAAGGAGTTCATGCTGTTCATTATTGTAGTAATGGAGAGTCGAGACGTGACAAACGAAAGAATTACACACAACTCCCTTATTTACGCATGTCTCCTTGTTAAACGCTTATAAACGCTTATCGCGCCATAGCCAAATGCCAATTTACCCGCTTACAAGCATTTACAAACGCTTCTACCCAGCTTCACTAAAATATTGTATTTCGCAAATGCGGCCAATTTTATTTGAGCAACCAAATACAGTCTGCCGAAGACCGGGCAGCACAGTATCAGCCAATCGGCAGCTGCATGGATGTTGGCTGCCCCTGGGGGCCGCGGTTGGCGAAACTCCAATGATTTCTCCTGTCAGTAATGAATTCCGGGGCCTGATTGATACTATTGGCACTATCTCAATATTGCTGCCCGGTCATCTCCGCCAAAAACTCAGATAGCATTTTTCAATGGGTCATTTCCCTTCGCCAAACGCTCCGCAAACTTTTTCTACTGGTCATTTCCCGTCGGAAACGTTCGGCAGACTTTTTCTACAGTCCATTTCCAGTCGGAAACGGCCGGCAGACTTTTTCTACGGGTCATTTCCCTTTGCGAAATTCATTGCAGGCTTTTTCTACGGTTCGTTTCCCCCCGGAA
>JANPGT010000605.1:0-2989 GCA_031424135.1 Chitinophagaceae bacterium | reverse complement strand
ATTAATGTAGAGAATATTTTCCCGCAACAATGCATTTTTTGATAAGCTGGCGCTCAGATAGATATCCATCAGGCCATCGTTATTGATATCAACGGTACTAACGCCCCTGCACCAGCGGCCTTCTCCCGTTACCGCGGCGGCCCCGGTGACGTCTTTGAATGTAAACCCTCCCTTGTTGAGATATAATTTACAGGGCACCCCGTTGCCGGTAAAATAGATGTCCTGCAGGCCATCATTGTTAAAATCTGCAATGCCTACACCGCCACCATTGTAAATATTTTCCACGTCCAGCACATTAAATGAGTCGTTGTCAATAATTGTATTATTGAAATTGATACCCGATTGCTGGGCGCTGATGGGAATAAAAAGTGTGTTGTTTTGTTCTGTGCAGCCCATGAAGAGAAAGGCCAGCAACAGAAAGGCAGCAAATATTTTCATAAGCAGCTAAAGTTACATAAGTACGGTAAAAATAAATTTATTTAGTAATGCATTTTTATGCAGCAGGGCTGTAAAAAAGATATTACTGAAATGCAAAGAGGTTGTTCAGGAAACTGAACAACCTCTTTGAAATGTATTTGTATTATCCCGGCCAGTAATGGTTAATAACCTGGATTTTGTTTTAAAGTGGGTTTGCCATCTTTCAAACTGTTGGAAATCGCAAATTCAGGAATCGGCAGGTATTCATGTTTACCTTTTGTAAATACAGAGCCGGCCAGTGCACTTGCTCTTCTTACGCCTTCCTTTGGAAAGTATTCGCCGTTTAACACCACATCGGCAATACCCCAGCGCACCAGGTCAAAAAAGCGGTGTCCTTCCATACCCAGTTCAAGCTTTCTTTCAAAGCGCACGGCTTTTCTTGCTTCTGCCTTATCAGCAAAAGGAACGGTATACTGATTTACCACGTAGGTGGCGGCATTGGAGGCGCCGTTCAATACAGGTGAAGCAGCTGCTCTTGCCCTTACACGGTTGATGTATGTTTGTGCAGTAGCAAGGCTTCCTACTTCAATTTCTGCTTCAGCAGCCATTAACAAAACGTCTGCAAAACGCATGGGTGTGTAGTTAAGCGCGTTATTGGCAAAACCCCAGCCAACAGTGCCTGCCAGGCTGCCGATGTCAGCTTTGTAATAGGTATTTTTCTTGGGGCTGTAAGGACCACCGTAAGTATAGTCGCGGATCCACGCTCTTCCAGGGTGAACGCCCCAGTCGTAATAAGGAATACTTCTTCTGCCTACAGTCCAGTCAAGCCTTGGGTCAAGGTTACCTGCATAAGGTACAAACGCCGGGTTGGCAGATGTAAATGGTTCATCGCTGGTAACGTCTACATCATTATAGGTATCTGGTAAAGGTAATCCGGCAGCGGAAGTGCGGAATGAATTTACCAGGTTCTGTGATGGTTGAAAAAATCCGCAGCAGGCGCCGGGCTTTTCTGTAGTAGCACTACCACCGTGGGGATAGTTCAGCGTATTATCATAGTTGCCGTTGGTGTTGGCGCCGTCTCCGTAAGAAGCCTGAATAGAGAATACGGTCTCTTCATTGTTTTCTGTAAATACACGGAAATTGCTGTGGTAATTTGGCGTAAGTCCGTATTTCACGCCTTTGCTTGTTTTACCATTGGCTATGATAGCATCGAAAAGTGTCTTTGCTTCAGTAAACTTGTTCTGAAACATATACGCTTTTGCAAGGTGAGCAGCAGCGGCCCATTTATTGGCCCTTCCAACATGTGGCCTTACCTCGTCAAGATTATCATAGGCAAATTTGAAATCAGCCTCAATCTGCGGCCAGATATTAACATAGGTAGCGCCGGAAGCATCTGTATTGGGCACTTTGAAGTCGGTTACTTTTTCATCAATAAAAGGGATATTGTTGAAAGCTTTCTTTCCTTCAAAAAGCATAAATGCACGGATGAATTTAGCTTCTCCTTCTACCTGTTTGGCATCAGCAGCAGAAATGTCTTTCACCAGTGGTAATACTTTTAATACCTGGTTGGCACCTCCAACGCCGTCCCAAATGGCGTTCCATTTGTTGGGCAGCTGACCTACGCTGGGCAATAATTCAAAACGCATAATAGGATTGGCGTCAATCATGTCGGTGAACTCTGTTCCTTTGTAAGCATCACCACCGCGGATGCTGCCCCAAAGCCAGTTGCTGGCACCGCCATTCTGCTGATCCTGTATACCATCCAGGGTTGCGTACGCATTAATCAGCATACCATCCAAACCTTTTTTGTTGGTTAAACTGGCCAGGTCATATACGCCTTCCGGCAATTTTTCCAGGAATTTTTTATTACATGAGTAGACAATGGCAGTGAGCGCAAAGAGAGATGTTATAATAAATATTTTCTTTTTCATGTTTTTTGTTTTCATGCTGATTTAAATTAAAAAGTTACACTTATACCAGCTATAAATTGTTTAGGATTGGGGAAACCTCCAAGGTCAACTCCAATGTAGTAATCCCTTGCACCAAATGGATCGCGTGATATCTGGCTGATATCAGGATCAGAACCGGTGTATTTGGTGAAGGTGAACAGGTTCTGCGCCTGCACATAAATCTTAACATTGGAGAGTTTTGCCCTGCCTACCAGTTTTTTGGGTAAGGTGTATCCCAGTTGTATTGTTTTGGCACGCAGGTAAGAACCATCTTCTACATAGTAAGAATTGGACGTACTGGAAGTAAAAGAAGTTAAACCATTTGAAGAGCCTACACCCAGCGCAGGTAATTTCGCATTGGTACGGGTAGGTGTCCAGCTGTCATTCAAGACCCTGGTGCTTACGCCACCAACGAATACACGCATGTCTGTGTAGTACTTGGTATAGTTGTAGATTTCATTGCCCTGGTTCCAGAATAAAAAGGCGGTAAAGCTGAAGGCTTTGTAGTTAACACCCAGGTTTAAACCCATCTGAAAATCGGGGTGGGGGCTACCCAGGAAAGTTCTGTCTGCATCAGTGATTTTTTTATCGCCATTCAGGTCTTTGTATTTCCAGCTGCCAAT
>JANPGT010000604.1:0-7012 GCA_031424135.1 Chitinophagaceae bacterium | reverse complement strand
CAGAGTACACAGCCACTGATTATTGTGGATGGTGTGCCTTACAGCAATACGCAGTTGACTACCAGCAGCCAGACCAGTGGTGGCACCGCCTATGGCAGCGGTATTGCCAATCTTGACCCCAATGATATCGCCTCCATGAATGTACTTAAAGGCGTTGCCGCTTCTTCTTTATATGGTTCCAGAGCCGCCGCAGGTGTGGTGGTAATCACTACCAAATCGGGAAGTGCATCCAGAGGTAAAAAAGGAGTGGGCATTAATGTTAGATCGTCTGTATCATGGGAGAATGTAGCCAACCTGCCTAAATACCAGAACGATTATGGTACCGGTGCACAGTTTGGTTATTCCAATTCAAACGGTTCCTGGGGACCGGCTTTCAAAAACCTGGATTCTATTCCTGCCTGGCCGGATTACAAGGCAGCTTATCCTGAGTTATTCCCCTCTGCCAATATTAAGTACAGGGCTTATCCCAATAACGTAAAAGATCTTTTCAAAACCGGTATGCTCTATGAAAATTCAGTAGGACTTACCGGTGGAGACGACAAGAGCTCAGTAGCCCTTACCCTGTCTAACCTTAGCCAGAGCGGTTATGTAGAGAATTCCGATTATGGAAGAAACAATGTGGGTTTGGGTGGCCAGACTAAATTGAAAGAATGGATTACCGTGGGTGGAAACTTCAGCTATACCCGTTCCAAGCAAAAAGGCGGCTATTTTGGAGAAAACCAGGTAGATGGTGCTTCTTCTTTGTTTGCAAGAACCCTGTTCCTGGGCCGTAACTGGGATTTGAATCTTCCCTACCAGGATAAACTGGGCAAGCCCCTTACCCCCAATGGCGGCGGTCAGTTCGACAATCCGCGCTGGGCTGCTTTGAATAATGTGGCCACTACTTTTGAAGAAAGAACTGTAGCCGGTGCCCGTGCAGAAATAAAAGTAAATAACTGGATAAAAATCAATTATAATTTCGGGGCTAATACCAGTACCATCAACCGTAAAGAAATTACCGAAATCAATTCACGTGCAGCTTCCGGGCTGGGAAGATTGATAGTGGATAATTACAGGCTGCAGGAGCTGGAATCGGTGCTGTTGCTAACACTTAATCCCAAGTTAAACGAGGATTTCGATCTGAGGGTCATCCTGGGCAACGAAATCAACCAGCGGACTACTACCAGGGAGGTAAACCAGGGAGATCAGTTTATTGTGCCTGGCCTCTATACATTGCCCAATACAAAAACACAGGCTTTTGGAACAGATGCTTATTCACGCAGAAGATTGCTGGGATACTATACAGACATAACCCTTGGGTATAAAAATTATGCGTTTCTGAACGTTTCCGGAAGAATGGATAAGTCTTCTACACTGCCGGTTAAGAACAATACTTATTTCTATCCACAGGCCTCCTTATCGCTGGTGTTTACGGATGCGTTTAACCTGAAAACCAGCTGGCTTGATTTTGGTAAAGTAAGGGCATCATGGGCAAGAGTGGGCAACGATGCCAATCCCAACTCTATTGAGGACGTATTTGTGGTAGGAACCAATTTTCTTGGTCAGCCAACAGCTTCAAGGTCGGGCACTACCTATGATCCTAATTTAACACCGGAATTTACCAATGAAATAGAGCTGGGTACCAATCTTTCTTTCTGGAAAAGAAGGATCAACCTGGATTTGTCAGTGTACCGTAAAATCAGTACCAACCTGATTGCGCCGGTGTCGTTGCCGGAGTCTGCCGGTTACACGCAGCTGTACACCAACTTTGGCGAAATCAGCAACAAGGGTATCGAAATTGATTTAACGGTAAGACCTGTTCAGACCAAATCTTTTAACTGGGATATCCATGCCGCCTTTACCAAAAATAAAAACATTGTTGTAAAACTGAAAGAGGGCATCGACCGCTTTGCCACAGGGGGGGTATTAACTTCTATCTCTCCTTATTTTGAAGCCGGTATGCCTTATGGTTACCTGCGTGGTACCAAATCTTTAAGGGATGCAGACGGTAACCTGCTGATCAATCCCGCTACTGGCGGTATGATTGTAGCCGACGACCAGGGTATGATAGGAGACCCCAACCCCGATTATAAACTGGGTATTACCAACAGCTTTTCCTACAAAGGTTTTTTCCTGAATGCTTTGTTTGATATGACCAAGGGAGGCGATTTGTATTCTGTAACAGTAACCTCAGAATTGGGCAGGGGTGTAACCCAGGATACCAAAGACCGGGAAACCTCCTGGGTAATACCAGGTGTGTACGGAGACCCCAATACCAAGCAGGCCATACTGGTAGGCGGTAAAACAGTACCTAACCAAACCCGCATTACTACCAATGATCTGTATTTTTCTCCCAATGCCAACAACGGCGCCACCTTTGGTATCAATACCGCTACAGAATGGAATGTGTATGATGCTACGGTGTACCGCCTGCGTGAAGTAACGCTGGGCTATGAACTTCCTAAAAAACTGTTTAAGAAATTACCCTTCAATACAGTTACTGTAAGCATGAGCGGAAGAAACCTTTGGTTCCTGGCGCCTAATTTCCCCAAGTACAGCAATTTTGATCCTGAAGTAAATTCATATGGTGCAACGAATATCCAGGGTATTGAACTATCTGCGGCGCCTACTACACGCAGGTATGGTGTTAACCTGAATGTTACTTTTTAACCAAGAAATAAATTATTTGTATGACAACATATAAGTTAAACATATTTAAAGTCATTTTACCTTCCTTGCTGCTGCTGGGTTCGTGTAAAAAGTTCCTGGATGTAAACCAGAACCTCAATAACCCCGTTTCAGTACCGGTATCTACTTTATTGCCGGATGCAGAAAAAAACCTGGGCAATATGCTTGCTATAGGCAGTGGTTTGTCGCAGGACCTGGCCGTGTACACGCACCAGATGTCTACCCGTGAAGATCCGGATCAGTATGGTGTAAACGGAGGTGATTTTTATTTGCAGAATGCCTGGTCTACTTTCTATGACGGCACATTAATCAGCCTGGAAGAGGTGATTAAAACAGCTACCCCGGCAGGTAATTTTAAATACGCCGGTATCGCCAAAATATTGAAGGCCTACAGTTACAGCCAGTTTGTAGATGTATTTGGCGATCTGCCATTCACGGAAGCCAATAAATTCAAGGAAGGAAAGCAGTTTGCCAAATTTGATGCGGCAAAAGATATCTATCCTGCTTTGATTGCTTTGATTAACGAGGGTATTGCAGACCTGAACAACACCGCAGCAAATCCAAAATCACCTGCAGCAGACGATGTGATCTACCAGGGCAGTGTAACCAAATGGATCAAAGCGGCCAATACCATCAAACTAAAATTGTATACACAGGTAAGAAAGGTGCAGAATGTGCAGGCAGATGTAACCGCCCTGCTGTCTACACCAGCCAACCTGATTAATACCACGGCCGAAAGTTTCCTGCTGCCTTATGGCCCATTGGGCGCTACAGACGACAGGAACCCGGGTTTTGGTGATTATATTGCTACACAGCGCAGCAATCATATCAGTCCCTGGTTTTATGAAATACTGAAAGGCTATAATCCAAATATTTTTAAAAGCAATCCTGATCCACGCGTTCCTTACTATTTCTACAACCAGATGCGGGCGAACACGGCACCCAGGGAAGGCAACCAGACAGAATACCGTGATGGTGCTTTTGTGTCTATCTATTTTGGATCTGTAGGACCAGACAGGGACCGTAACCAGCAGGGTACCATCAGTGTAATGGGTATTTACCCTGTGGGTGGCCGTTACGACCAGGGTGATGGTCTGAACGTAGGCGCTGCCAGTGGTACAGGCGCCGCTCCTTACCGTTTCATTACTTATGCAGACAGGCTTTACCTGGAAGCAGAATTAATCAGTGTAGGCCTGGCAACCGGCGATGCAAAAGCAAAACTGCAGGCCGCCATAAAAGAATCTTTCAGGCAGGTAGACTATGTAATAACAACCTACGTAAAACCAACACAGATTGTTCCATCCCTGATTACTACAGGCGCTGATACTGCTTATACCAGCAAAGTGTTGGCCGAGTATGATGCTGCTTCCCCCGATAAAAAACTGGAGATTATCATGACGCAGAAATGGATTTCCAATTATGGCAATGCAGTAGACCAGTACACCGATTACCGCAGAACCGGTTATCCCATACTGTTTGATCCCAAAAATGCCAGTATGGCGCCGGGTGGTAAAGTGCAGCCTCCCATCAATGGGGATCCTGTAAATCCGGGTGCACAGAAAGCCGTGCCTGTTCAGTTGAGCCTGACCTATCCTTTTTCATTGCCCTGGTCTACTTCAGAGCTGGAAAAGAACCAGGCGGCGCCTGCGCAAAAGAATCCCCAGAGCTATAAAATTTTCTGGCAACCCTGATGATCTAAACAAAAAAATTACAACATGAAACGCATATTATTATACAGTGTATTAGCTACCGTTCTATTTGCGTCCTGCCGCAAAAGCGATAATTCAAAACTGCCCGATCTCAGCAGGGTGCCGGTGCCGTTGATTAAAAAAGATGCTTCTGCCAATGCTACCATCGATGGCAATGCACCTAATTCATTTACCGGCAAGGTAACCGTAGATTTATTTTTTAAGGACGATACAAAGCCGGCCAAGTTTGATATAGTAGCCATAAAAAACGGCAACAAGTCTATCGTGAAGGTGATCCAGGCCGGTGTTACCAGCTTCCCGGCCACCGTAACCATTACCGGTTTGCAGCTGGCTACTTTGTTTGGCAGTCCCATTGTACTGGGAGATAAATTTGATATTGGTGCCGATGTGTACACACAGGGCGGACAGAAGTTTGAAGCATTTCCGCTGGTGGGTGCCGGGTATGGTGCGGGCGTGGCCAACCAGCCGGGGGCCAGCACTTCGGTAGCTTACAGCGCGGTATGTCCTTTTAGTATGAATGATTTTGTGGGTGCCGCTACCGTGGACGATCCTGATTTCTGGGGTGCTACTTACCCTGTAACAGTGTCACTGGAAAGTGCTGATACTTACAAGGTGCTGGGATGGATAGAAGAACCATCCTACTATATATTGATTAAAATAGACGCTGCAGCCTTAACCGCCACCGTTACCAAGCGCGTATACGGGCCTACGCTGCCTACAACACCTTATACAAACCCTGCTGCAGAGGGAACAGGTACTGTTGATGCCTGTACAAAATCGATTACCCTTAACCTTACCAATACGGTTACGCAGGGCTCCTTTGGCGGAGCAGTAGTTACGCTGAGTAAATAAAAAAATATTTGGCCGCTGCCATGTATAAATGCCGCCTGCATAACAAAAGAGGCTGTCTAAAACCCATGAGACAGCCTCTTTTGTTATAACCATTCCTGGCAGGGTAAAATTCGGTTATTCGTTGCTCCCGGCTAAAGTCATTTTTTTCTTTTGCAAAAGGCTTTCCACAAAAATCTAAGGCGGCAGAAAATGCGGAAAATTGCTTTGCAAGTTTGCAAAAGCCTTTCCACTAAATGCGAAGACGGTGGAAAATGTGCGAAATTGCACGGAACGGCCTGAATCAGCATTCGCAGTGGAAAAGGATGTCAGGTGAGGAACAAAGGCTGTCTCATTGTATTCAAACAGCCTTTGTTGCTTAATAATCAATAAAATACCTATCCGCTGCATTATTGAACCGTAACCAAATAAAAATTCTTTTTTCCCTTCTGCACCAGGAGGAATTGGCCATGCAGCAATAAGGACGCATCTACGCTGAAAGTAACAGCATCTACTTTTTTGCGGTTGATACTAACACCACCACCCTGTACTGTTTTACGTGCTTCTCCCTTGCTGGCGAAGATGCTGGTTTCTGCAAGAAAGCTTACTATATCAATTCCACTGTTTATTTTAGCTGCGGGGAAGCTGCATTTTACAATGCCTTCCATATTTTCCAGGTCCTCCTGGCTTAAACTTTCTGCCGGCGCTGCCTGGTTGGCAAATATTTTCTCCGTGGTTTCTACGGCTTTTTTATATTCTTCTTCACCGTGCACAAAAATAGTAATCTCTTTTGCCAGCGTTTTCTGCAATTCGCGGGCTGCTGCGTCTTGCTGGTGCCTTTCAATCAGGGCGTCAATGGTTTCTTTTGGTAAAAAAGTGAAAATTTTAATCCAGATACCGGCATCTGCATCGGCCGCATTCAACCAGAACTGGTAGAACTGAAAAGGGGTGGTTTTGGTGGCATCCAGCCAGATATTGCCTTTCTCGGTTTTGCCAAATTTGCCGCCATCGGCTTTTTTAATCAGTGGGCAGGTAAAAGCAAAAGCTTCGCCACCGGCTTTGCGCCTGATAATTTCTGTACCAGTAACAATATTGCCCCATTGGTCGCTGCCGCCCATCTGCAGTTTGGCGTTTTTGTGCTGGTAAAGCCAGTAAAAATCATAGCCCTGTATAAGTTGGTAGGTGAACTCTGTAAAGCTCATGCCATTGTCTCCTTCCAGGCGTTTCTTTACACTGTCTTTGCTCATCATGTAGTTCACCGTAATATGCTTGCCTACATCGCGGATAAAGTGCAGGAAACTGATTTCCTTAAACCAGTCAAAATTGTTCACCATCTCGGCTGCATTGGCCTTAGAGGTATCAAAATCAAGGTATTGCATCAATTGGGCCTGAATGCCCGCCTGGTTGTGTTTCAGGGTGTCTTCGTCCAGCAGGTTCCTTTCTTCGCTTTTAAAAGAGGGGTCGCCAATCATGCCGGTAGCACCCCCTACCAGGGCAATGGGTTTATGCCCAGCTTTCTGCAGGTGTACCAGTAAAAGTATGGGTACCAGGCTGCCAATATGCAGGCTGTCTGCCGTAGGGTCGAAGCCAATATAGGCACTGGTCATTTCTTTTTGCAATTGCGCTTCGGTACCGGGCATAATGTCCTGTATCATACCCCTCCAGCGCAATTCTGCTATCAGATTCATGGTAATCAGCTATTTTGCGCAAAAGTAGTTGATTCTTAATACACATATACACGTAAAAGTGCAATAAAATGGCCTTCATGCCGTTACCCAACATAGAGTGATCGTTTCCCGTATATTATT
>JANPGT010000603.1:0-1775 GCA_031424135.1 Chitinophagaceae bacterium | reverse complement strand
CAAAAGGGAAATAATGCTGCGGGAACCCGTAATGCAATGGCCGGTGATACCGCTATTACCGGGAAGGATCATATCGTTTGCCGCCCGCCTTCGCGTGCAGCGGCATTGCAGGCAGTGAGTAAAATGAGTGCGGTGCGCGCCGGTGTGGCGAAGAATGAAATGGTGTTTATCAAGGGAGGTCGTTTCACCATGGGCAATAAAGATTTCCAGGATGCGCTGCCACTGCATGGGGTAACCGTAAACAATTTCTGGATGGATGTGCACGAAGTGACCAACGCTGAATTTGCGGTCTTTGTAAAAGCTACCGGCTATATTACGGTTGCAGAAAGGAAATTGAATCCTGCTGATTACCCGGGTGTGCCAGTAGATAAACTGGTACCAGGCTCGGCGGTGTTTACCCCTCCTGCACAAAAAGTGTCGCTGGATGATCCGCTGCAATGGTGGCAGTATGTACCCGGGGCCAACTGGAAGCATCCACAGGGACCCGCCAGTAACCTGCAGGGCAAACAGAATGATCCCGTAGTGCAGGTTTGTTATATTGATGCAGCCGCCTATGCAAAATGGGCGGGTAAACGATTACCCACAGAGGCAGAGTGGGAGTTTGCTGCATTGGGCGGTAAAACAGGACAAAAATATTATTGGGGTAATGAATTGAAACCCGGTGGGCATTGGGTAGCCAATATCTTCCAGGGCAGTTTCCCCGAAGGCAACACCTCAGAAGATGGTTATACCACCCTGGCCCCGGTGAAATCTTTCCCCGCCAATGGTTATGGCCTGTACGATATGGAAGGCAATGTATGGGAATGGTGCAGCGATTTGTACCAGCCAGACTATTATAAAAGCAGTGCAACCATCAACCCCAGGGGCCCCAAAACCAGTTTTGATCCCGATGAGCCGGGTGCAGAAAAACATGTGCAGCGCGGCGGTTCCTTCCTGTGCAGCGATGCTTATTGCATCCGTTATAAAGCAGGCAGCCGCGGTAAAGGAGAAACCAGCAGTGCAGGCAATAACCTGGGCTTCCGCTGTGTAAAGGACAAGTAGTAGTGTCCTGTTCTTCCCGGGCATATAAGCGCCGCCGCAGTTATTTTTTTATCATGCGGCCATGCAGGTATTCATTATGAAGTAATCTTAGCTACATTTGTTTCAACACCCGGAAAAGGTATTTATTGCTAAGATTTTACACGATGAAAATGCATATGACTACAACGCCAAACTATCGCCCTGCCTTGCTGCTTGCTTCGCTCTTGTTGTTTACCCTGTCCGCTTTCTGCCAGCCAGGCAACAACGATTGGGAAAACCCGCAACTTTTTGAGCTGAACAAAGAAAAGCCGCATGCTTCTTTTATGCTGTACAGCGCAAAGGAAGACCTTTTAAAAGATGATTACAGCCATTCTCCTTTTTACCAATCGCTGAACGGCGTATGGAAATTTGTTTATACAGACAAGTATGCCAACCGGCAGCAGGATTTTTATAAAACTGAGCTTGATGACAGCAAGTGGAATGACCTGCCTGTTCCTTCCAACTGGGAACTGAAAGGTTTTGGTACACCCATCTACACAAATATTGTTTACCCCTATCCCAAAAATCCGCCTTTTATTGGTGAGAATAACCCGGTGGGCACCTACCGCAGGGAATTTACCGTTCCGGAAAACTGGAATGGGCGGGAAGTGCTGCTTCATTTTGGATCGATTACCGGTTGTGCTTTTGTATATGTGAACGGGCAGAAAGTGGGTATGACAAAAGTCTCCAAGTCTGCGGCAGAATTTGATGTAACC
>JANPGT010000602.1:0-3864 GCA_031424135.1 Chitinophagaceae bacterium | reverse complement strand
GGAAAAACTGGTCTTTACTTCTTCAATAGCTGCCGGCGCCAGGTCTTTGTTATTGATAAAATCGCGTATGGGTACATGGTATAACTGCTGGGCAGTCTGCAGCATTACTTTTTTCAGCTGGGGAATGCCCTTGTTTTTTCTTGGGTTTACGGTTACCACCGCCACGCCCAGCTCGCGGGCAAGCCCTTCCACATCAATCTCTATACCCTTGCTTTTGGCCAGGTCCATCATGGTGAGCGCCACCACCACTGGAAATTTCAGGTCGATGATCTGTGAACAGAACAGCAGGTTGCGTTTCAGGTTGCTGGCGTCTACCAACAACAAAATAATATCCGGTTGTACTTCAATATCCTGCTTCAGTAATACTTTGTAGGTTACCCATTCGTCGCCCCTTTTGGGATACAGGCTGTATGTACCCGGCAGATCGATAACATTGGCATGTACGCCAGGGGCCAGCAGGGCATTGCCGGTCTTCTTGTCCACCGTAACCCCGGGAAAATTGCCCACTTTCTGGTTAAGGCCGGTCAATGCGTTAAACAGCGAGCTTTTGCCGCTGTTGGGATTGCCCACCAATGCGATATGAATATTTTTTTCTGCCAAATTACCAGTAGCCCATGTTTTAGGGAGGGGCAAAAATACCTATTTGCTGCTGCTTTAACTTACGAGAAGAGTAAATGTTTGATAAACGCGGCTTTTGCACCACGCAGGCGGGGAGAGGCCAGGGGTTTTTATGGCTGAGGTTAATGCAGACACACAGCAGCTTTCCTGTGCTATGACAATCTAAGATCTCATCTTTGCATTCACAATTATCTCTGTGATTTCCTGTGTTCCCGTTGCCTCCGTGGTTATGTATCTTTGGCCATGGTTTTTAAGAAATACCTGACCAAAGAACAGGCATTGCAGAAAGCGAAACATTATTGTGGTTACCAGGAGCGATGCCACAGCGAGGTAAAAGAAAAATTATACTCATTGGGGCTGTACAAACAGCAGGTGGAAGAGTGCATAGCCACATTGATAGAAGAAAACTACCTGAATGAAGAAAGGTTTGCCCAGCAGTTCGCCGGTGGCAAATTCCGGATGAAGCATTGGGGAAGGGTAAAAATTAAGTACGAGCTGAAGCAAAAGCAGGTAAGCGAATACTGCATCAAAAAAGGGTTGAAAGAAATTGGGGAAGACGATTATGCCGCCACCTTAAAAAAACTGGCCCGCGAAAAATGGACTGCGGTGAAGTCGGAGAAAAATATTTTTATAAAGCTGCGCAAAACCCAGGATTACCTGATCCAAAAAGGATACGAGCACGATCTGATAAAGCAAACGTTGCAGTCTTTTCAGCGGCCGGATGAATAATACCAACAAAAATCCGCCCATCCTGTTATAAACAGCAAACGGGTAATTTTTACAACGATAAATCACAATAACATGCAATCATTAAAAGATAAAACAGCGATAATTACCGGGGCAGGCAAGGGAATAGGCCGTGCCATTGCACTGGCATTGATAGCAGAAGGTGTTCATGTTGGGCTGCTGGCCCGCACAGATAAGGATTTGCAGGAGCTGGCGGCAGCGGCAACAAAAGCAGGCCTTCGCTCAGCGGTGGCCCTGGCAGATGTAGGCGACCGGGAGCAGGTAGATGCAGCCATCGGGAAAATAAAAAATGAACTTGGACCCATCGATATACTGATTAACAACGCCGGTACCGGTGCTTTTGGTAAATTCCTGGAGCTGGAGCCGGCACAATGGGAAAACATCATCCGGGTAAACTTGCTGGGCGTGTATTATGTAACCCGAGCCGTATTACCGGGCATGATTGAACGCAGCTCAGGGGATATCATAAATATATCTTCTACTGCCGGGCAAAGAGGCGCACCGGTCACCAGCGCCTACAGTGCGTCTAAATTTGGCGTAATGGGTTTAACGGAATCTCTGATGCAGGAAGTGCGCAAGCATAATATACGGGTAACGGCTTTAACACCCAGCACCGTAGCTACCGACCTGGCAATAGATCTTAAATTAACCGATGGCAACCCGGAGAAAGTAATGCAGGCGGAAGATGTGGCGGAGCTGATCATTGCCCAGCTAAAATTAAACAGGCGGGTGTTTATAAAAGAATCCGGCATCTGGTCAACCAATCCATAAACAGTTTATTTTTCATCATTTATGTACAGCAGGCAGGAGGCGGCGCAGCTAAGGCAATCTTTCTGGACAAGCTTTGGCCTGTACATGGCACCTGTGCCTTCTGCTGAGGGCTTGAAAATAAACTGGGTGAATTACAAGACCGGGGTAAAAGACCTGTATTTTAAGATGCTGGCCGAAAGCGGCATCGCCTGCATTGCCATTGTACTTGCCCATTCCAATGAGGCACGCCGGCAGGAATTTTTCCAGCAGCTGTTGCAGGTTAAAAATTTGCTGCGCGATGCTGTAAACGAAGATTGGCAATGGGAAACGTTGGTGCAGGATGAAAACAATAAAATCATTAGCCGGATACACACCTCTTTACATGCCGTTAGTATTTTCAGGAAAGAAGACTGGCCGGCAATGATTTCATTTTTCAAACCACGTATTATAGCGCTGGATGCTTTCTGGACGGAGGTGAAGGATGGATTTATGTATTTGTAGGGCGGCAATTATTGCCGGGTCGCCTTTTCTGTATATATTCTAATGTTACCCCTTCAGCCTTTCAGGCTTTTTTTACCCTGAAGTGATGGAGTAATACGGGAATTTGAAAGAAAGATTTAATATAATATTATTCGGGGATCGAAGACACTGAAACCCAGATGGAATATTAATGTGGGATCAAACAAAAATCCCGAAGGGATGAAATTAATATAGAAAATGATTCAATATCAGCATCAAACCCCGACGGGGTGATATTAGTACACCGTTTAGCGGTCCTATATGTGCAGATCAATCATACGCGCTGGCATTAATATTCTTACCCCTGGTGCCGCGCCATCTTTTGCCAAAGCTTTCGCGGTCTTTAATAGAAATAAAGGCAGGTTTGAAAGCCTGTGTTGAATCTATCACGGGATCAATCATGCCTGGCTCCATTGCCTTTAGCGTATCAGTTACAAACGGAATCAATGCAATAGGTGGATCAAATTTTTTGCGGGCGAATTTGCCCAGCAATTTTGTCTGGAAGGGATCTGATGCCAGGGCAATCCGCGTAAAGCCCAGCTTCTTTGCCAGCTTATAGCTATAATAGACATTTTCTGTACTGTGTTCTGCCAGGGTATCGCTGTAGATATTTGCTGCTGGTACGCCCAATGCTTCGGCATACAGGGCCATAATTTCCCCTTCATAATAGGGTGAGTATACCGCTGACCCGGAGTAGATAATATTTTTGGCAATGCCTTTATCAAACAGGTATTTGCTCCAGTACACCCTTGCCTTCATTACCCGGCTCCATTGCCCGTTTTCAAAAGGCACGCCCGGCACAATGATAGCATCGTATTGCTCATTTCTGGCTTTGGCGAATAATTTTTGCTGGGTTTTGGAAGAGAAGGAGCAGGATGAATTGCACAATAAAAGGAAAAAGGCAGATGAAAAGAATGATACTCTTTTTAGCGGTAACGACATAAGCGATATGTAAAAGTTGGAATGCCTGAAGTTAGCAAAAATCGTTCTGGAACGATGCCTTGTTTTTCGGGAAGCCGAGGTCTTTCTTATGGCAATTGCTATCTTTACTTATTAGTTTCATTACCATGTCTTCACTTACCATCACGCTCATACAAAGTATGTTGCACTGGCAGGACAAACCTGCCATCCTTGCTATATTTGAGCAGAAAATAAATGCCATCAAAGAAAAAACGGAGATAGTAGTATTACCGGAGATGTTCAGCACAGGCTTCAGCCTGCAGCCTGTTC
>JANPGT010000601.1:0-13785 GCA_031424135.1 Chitinophagaceae bacterium | reverse complement strand
GTGGTGTGGGACAGGGTAGATGATATTAAGAACGATGCTTACCGCCCCGCCAACTACCACCGTATGAAAGCTTCCTGGGGTAACGATGGAAAGTTATTGACTTGGCAGCACCATGTACTTTCTACTTCCATCAATGTAATGCTGGAAGGCCCGGCCACCAAGAACCCTGCTGAAAACCTGGGCGGTGCTTCCGCAGATTTTTGGTACGATGTACCCAATGTGCACACCGCCTACTCGCATGTTGATTTTAATTTACAACGCGGATGGTTGCGCGCAGTAGAAATCTGCATGAACGTATTTCCCATAGAATGTTTTGTAGACGAGCTGGCGTTGAAACTAAAAAAAGATCCTGTGCAGTTCAGATTAGACCTGCTGGCTACCATGCCCAAGCGCACGGAAGGCCTGCAGCAGGATCCTGCAAGAGTGGCGGCCGTATTACAACTGGCTGCTGAAAAAATTGGCTATCACAATAACAGGCAGGCCAATCATTATATTGGGCTTGCTACACATCCTTTTGCTTTTTGTCCTTCTTACGCAGCCCACGCCATTGAAATTGAAATGCTGGGACCAAAAAAATTCAGGATAGTGAAAGTAATTGCCGCAGTTGACTGTGGCATTGTGGTAAACCCCGATGGTATGAAAAGCCAGGTAGAAGGCGGACTTGCCTTTGCATTATCGCAGGCACTAAAGGGCGAGATAACGGTAAAGAATGGCCGCGTAGAGCAAGGCAGTTTTTTTGACTATGATCCGCTGCGCTATAATGAAATGCCAGATGTGGAAGTGCATTACATTCAAAACAACGAAGCCCCGGGCGGTATGGGCGAAGTAGGTATGCCCACGGTGGCGCCTGCCCTTTGCAATGCCCTGGCAGCAGCGGGTAGCAGACCCTACCGGCTGCCTATAAAGAAAGATGGATTTGAGTGGGTTTAATATTTTCAAACCTGTGTATTACACCTGACAAGCCAGTTAGCATGCAAGATTATTTTATTCAATTATTTGGTTACGACAAATGGGCCACTACCCGTTTGCTGGAAGTATTTGATCAAAAACCGGCCAGCAATCCGCGCATCAACGAATTGCTCTCGCACATACAATCTGCGCAGCGTATCTGGCTGGACAGATGCCAGGGCCGTAAAGAAACGGTGCAACGTTTCCAGGAGAGAACACAGGAAACCATCTGGAGCGAACTGCAATCCTGCCACAAAGATTGGGTGGCTTATATTCAATCGCTGCAGCCCGCAGAAGTTAAGACCTTTGTTAACTATACTAATTTCCAGGGCGACCATTTGACCAGCCTTTTACAGGATATCATTACCCAGGTAACCAATCACGGTACCCATCACCGCGGAACCATTATTGCACTGATGAAAGAAGAAGGCTATGCTCCACCCAACCTGGATTATATAAGCTATACACGCACGTTACAGGGCTAAAAAATTAAGGCCCAGCAAGCGCCGCATTGATTCAGCTGAAACTGGCCTCCCTTTTGAAACCTATGGGGTAAATACCAGTTTTGAAATTAGCTCCATTTTTACTGTTTCTTGTTATTGCAGGCGCTGCAAGCGGCCAGGCAGGCATTCCGGCAGATTCGCTGAAAGCAGATTCGCTGCGGTTGATGGCGGGAAAAACACCTTCTGCGGGCGAAAACCTGGGCCGGCAGTACGATGTGTCCGATCTTTTCCACACTATCCTGCATCCCAACAAAAAAGCAGATACCACTAAAAAGCGATCTCCCATTACCATAGTGCCTAATATTGCAGCCAATCCTACCATCGGATTCCAGCTGGGTATTAAAGCCGTAGCCGGCAAAAGACTGGGCAATGATCCAAAAACATTATTCTCCGTGGCAGCTACTTCCGCTTCCATCACTACCAAGGGCATCATTTATTTTTATATCAACCACAATGTATTTACACCGGGTAATAAGTGGAATTTCCAGGGCAATATCGTTATTGCAAAAACAGTAAGCCCCGATTTTGGTGTGGGCATCGGTAACCAATATACGGGACCCGATCCGGCAGAAGCCATCCTTGCAGGCAATGCACACAAAGTTTATCCCATCCGTTCCATTTATTATAATATCCGCGAGAAGGTTTATAAGAATATACGCCCAAACCTTTTCGTAGGCGCCGGCCTTTCGTTTGAGATACGCCGCAATATCCAGAACAAAGACACAACGGAAAATGCCACGCCTTCCAGCATTTATAATAACAGGTATGGCTTTCCGCAAAATAAGTATTCTTCCAATGGTCTTTTATTTAATATACAATATGTCACCCGCGATAATCCCAACCGCGCTTACAAAGGTATTTATACTGATGCCGGCATACGCATCAACCAAAGCTGGCTGGGCAGTACCAAAAATGCCGTACTCTTTACCACAGACTTTAGAAAATATTTTTCGCTCTCTGCCAAAAACCCCGAGACTGTAGTGGCCTTCTGGAACTGGGGCAATTACCTGCTGAGTGGTGTTGTACCTTATATAGAATTGCCCGGTACCGGCCGTGACGGCAGCTTTCGCAGTGGCAGGGGATATACCTCCCAATATTTCAAGGGAACACAGTTCAATGATACGGAGCTGGAACTTAGATTTCCCCTCCTGAAAAATAAATTTCTCAGCGGCGTTGTATTTGGCAACCTGCAAACCAGCAATGACCTGCACGGCACGCCGCTGTTTCACAGCTTCCGCAAGGGATATGGGGCAGGACTGCGCATCCTGTTTAATAAGGCCACACGTACCAACCTTGCACTGGACTATGCTTTTGGCGAATTTGGTAACAAAGGCTTTTTCCTGAATCTGAATGAGACGTTCTGATACGCTTTTCAGCAATATCAGCCTACCGCCGTTACTCATAAATTTTGTAACTTTTCATCAACCATTTCCGCAATACTGCATTATACTTTTATAGTTACAGCCGGTTATGAAAATCAATTCAGCTATCCTTCTTTACGTGCTTTGCCACCTATTGGCATCCTGCCATGCGCAGCAAAAAACCAATGAACAAACCGTTGTAAAAGACAGTATCTATACTTTTCACAAAGCGGCTACAGACGGCACGGGCAAATATTACAAAGGCCGCGAGATGGCACATGTAATGGGCGCTGCGGGCAGCGATTGGCTGGAACGCAACGAACGGCAGCAGGAAGAAAACACCCAGCTGGCTATTGACAAAATGCCCCTGGCACCCAACGCAGCAGTAGCTGATATTGGTGCTGGCACCGGTTATTACAGTTTCCGGATAGCTGCCAAAATTCCAAAAGGCAAAGTATACGCTGCAGAGATTCAGGATGAATTGATCACTTATCTCCGCAACAAAAAAACTTTGCTTAAAGACAGTGTGGTAGAAATTGTAAAAAGCAGCGAGCTTTCTCCCAACCTGCCTGCCAACAGCATCGACCTGGCCATTATGGTAGACGTTTACCACGAACTGGCTTTTCCGCAAGAAATGCTGCAGGCCATCCGCAAAGCATTAAAACCCGATGGAAAAATTTTACTGATTGAATACCGCGGCGAAGATCCTTCCGTACCCATAAAAGCATTGCACAAAACCACGGTGGCCCAGCTGAACCGTGAGTTGAACGCTAATGGTTTTCAACTGCAGTATAAAGGCGATTTTCTGCCGATACAGCATTTCCTGTTGTACGAAAAACAGGAAGCTTACCGGTAATTATACCCCTGTCGCAAATTGCCCGCTTATTGTCACAATCACACAGCATCAGGGCTACCAGGCTGCGATAGCTTTATACCGTTAACCTATTTAATAACTTGAGCAGGTAAAGGAAGGCAATACACTCTTCTTTACATGTCGTTTAAAACAGTATATGATGAAAACACTGGAATACCAGGTTGAGATCAATGCACCTGCAGAAAAAGTATGGAATACTATGCTGCAACCCATTACCTACCAGCAATGGACGCAGGTAAGCTGGCCCGGATCTTTGTACCAGGGAAAATGGGAAGAGGGAGAAGAAATACGCTTTGTCTCTGCCAACGGAAGTGGCATGCTGGCTATTATACGAAAATTAACACCTTATCAATACCTATCAGCAGAACATTTGGCAGTGTTGCTGCCAGGTGGAATAGAAGATAAAACGGAAGCGGTGAAAATCTGGATCGGCACCCTGGAGAACTATATATTTACTGCCAGAGGAAGAACCACCCTGTTACAGGTAGAAATCATTACCAACCCGGCCTGCGAAGACATGTTCAATGATGGCTGGCCTAAAGCACTTGCTAAACTGCAGGAAATCTGTGAAAGCTAAGTTGGCTGAGCCTAAGTCTGCTAAACTGCTACCTGGCTACTAGCAGTTTAGCATTTACAGACTGTCCGCGTTCACCATTTATTTTCACAATATAAAATCCAGCAGCTGTCCATCCGGACGGCAGTTGTACGTTATAGGATATAAAACCGCCGGTATGCAAAATGCTGTGCACCATCATCAACTGGCCACCTGCATTAAACAACCGCAGCTGGTAGTTTTCTCTTTTGTCTGCGTTGATATTTATGGTGAATGCAGTCCCCTGTACCGGGTTGGGAAAGATGCTGAAGGCTGGCTTTGATTGAAGGGAAACTATTTTTACCGGGCTGATAAAGTATTTACCGGCTTCGTCAATGGCTTTTACCCGGTAATAAATAATAGCACCCCAAAGCTTTGCGTCGGCCCAACTGTAACTGCCCACCTGCAGCTTATTATTGGCTGGCAGGGTGGTTACCGGATAAAAATTGATACCATCCATTGACTTTTCTACCTGGTATTCTTTAATGCCATGCTCTTCTGAAGTGGTCCACTCTACCATCACAACAGTATTTTTCTCACAGGCGGTAATACTCAGAAACAATACCGGTGTATAACCACGCATTGCACCGGCATACGGATCACCGGTCCTGGCCGCATCCTGAGCCAACATTATATTGGCGGTTACCAAAAAAGCAATCAGAAAGATGCCATATTGTTTGATATACCGGGGCATAACAACTGCCAGGCCATTTGCCCAACCTGGCTTTTCAAAGTTAGTCACCGTTACAGGCCCTGCCCCTGATAAGAAACAATAGCCCGGTTGACAGCCATCATGCAGGTAAGCATAGTATAGAAAGATCCTGGACTTCACGATATAGCCTTATTACCCATCCAATGTTGCCCTTTGCATTTCGGCCACTAAACAACAACTACTACACTTGGTCAAAATCCTTTAATTGCTGCTGCAACTGTTTAATCCATTTTGTCCAGACCCTATAAGATAAGAGAATAAGTTGAACCAGAACAATGGCAATACCCATCAGTATTAGCCCTTTTTCTTTCGTAAAATTTATTACCGACGTAAAAAAAATAATAATTGAGATACTGTACAGAAAAGAGATGATTAAAGAAAAAACTGAAAGGCGCTTAATTCTCATCAAATAATGATGCACTGAAAGCCTCAAATTTGCCTCCATAACAGGCCGTGTTATGGAAATGTAGCCAATAACATCGTTGAAAATGTATAACAATACGCCCAACACCAATACCAGGTTTGCATAAAACGGCTTTTTGTCCCCATCAAACCCATCGTAGTAAATAAATAAAAATAATACTAAACCAATAGTCTCAACAATTAACTTAGTCCTTATCTTGTTCAGGGAGGGAAGATGGGCAACTTTGGTCATTCTCTGCAGGTCCGCTTCATTTTTGAAAGCGCCGGCGGCGTTTTGCCAGCCCGATTTTAAATCATTTAGTTCCATAATAGCTATTTTAATATTTCTTTCAATTTATTTTTAATCCTGTTTAGCCGTACCCCCACATTGGTTTCACTTAATCCTGTTATTGCAGCAATTTCCTTATAATTGAAGTCGTCCAGATACAGAGATATGACGGCTTTTTCTGAATCACTTAGTTTTCGTAAAGCGCAAAATAACCGCTCTTCATTTTCTGAAATTTTTTTTTCGTTTGAGGGGTGAAGGTGTTCAGGAAATTCCCGGGAATAATCAATAATTATTTTGGGCTTTCTATAAATAGCAATGGCTGTATTCAATGCAATTCTGTATATCCATGAACTTATTTTGGATTCCCTTTTAAAACCTGGATAAGATTTCCAAAGTTGATACACAATTTCCTGGAATAAGTCTTCCTGGTCTTCTCTACTATCCCGGTATATGCTACAAACCTTATAAATGATTTTTTGATAGTCGTGGATTGCCTTTAAAAATTCCTTTTCCATACTATCGCTGTATTTTAGTCATTAAGCATTTCTTTCCCCCCACTTTTTAAATTGATTTGCTTATTTCATAGGTTGCTTATTTAGTGTAAAATCTTACAAGGCCATAAAAAAATAGTGTTTAAAATGAGACCAAGCACTTTCGCTACCCACAATGGCTATGTCTAGCGCTAACTAAACTTCCTGAATAATCCGCCCGAAACCAGTCTTATTGCATTATAGGATATGCTTTTAACACAGCGGGTTACACTATAAAGTGCTTTCCACCATCAAATGAACCATATTCATAATGATGTACATAGCCCAGCTGGTTGGTAAGCATCTCAGTAAGGCCCAGCCTGAAGGCGGGTGTATTGATATGATGGTGACCGTAGATCCAGTAATCGGGCGAAGTGGTTTCGATAAGATCTTTCAGCTCCACCGCAAATACTTCGTTCAGGGCATCGCCCCGGTATTTTTTAGGATAATTGGTATAGGTAGGTACATGGTGGGTAACCACCACCGTTTTACCCGGCCATGCT
Organism: Chitinophagaceae bacterium; assembly: GCA_031424135.1. Classification (GTDB taxonomy): domain Bacteria; phylum Bacteroidota; class Bacteroidia; order Chitinophagales; family Chitinophagaceae; genus JACMLD01. The sequence goes on along the minus strand of JANPGT010000601.1, from coordinate 7,071 downwards.
GTTTTCAGCGCAGCAGTAATAAAATTCCCTGCTTCAGCATGTAAGCGGTTGAATGCCTCCACCGTAAAATTTTTGCCATTTAAACGGATGGCGCCGAAATCACTGATATAATTTTCAATACGCCAGCGATGCGTTTCACTGATGGCCGACCACATGGTAGAAAAAATCAACCTGGTATTGCCCTGAACAGCAATATGGTTATTCACCAGGAAAACATTATCTCTTATTTTTTCCTGCATTGTTCCGGATCGCTCACTGATATCTGCATCATAGTATTCATGATTTCCGGGAATCCAGTAAGTAAGCGCAAAGTTGTCCGATAGGTAATTAAAAAAATCATCCCGTTTATCCATTACTGCAAACGACACAATATCGCCTGCCAGTATAAGCACATCGCCCAGGGGAAGCAGTGGGTTGTTGGTAATGTATTTATGATTTTCCCGAAACTCCAGGTGCAGATCTGAACAGTATTGAACAATCATTGTTTTATATATTTTGCAACCGGGGCCAGCCTGTTTACGGGTAAAATTAATACTTCACCGGCATTCACCCGAACCAGCCTTTCTATATAACCGGCATCTTTATTGGCGCACCTGCAATTGCCGTATTTTATTTATAACTTCATTGCAAACAGCATGCTATGCAACGAAGGTCTTTTTTACGCAGTTCCGGCATTTTTGCTGCAGGCACGTTTGCCTTTCATGCCAGGGCCATTGCAGGGCCCTTTCTTCCGGGCGAAATTGTGCACAATATACCCGTTGATAAAAAGCTGGATCCGCAATGGATAAAGTCGCTGTCAAAAAGAGGGAAAGTTACCCAATACCTTACATCAAGAAATGAGTTGCAATATATAGGCATGCCTGTAGGGGGTATTAATACCGGCACCGTTTACCTGAGTGGTGACGGGCGCCTGTGGCTATGGGATATTTTCAACAGCAACCAGGAAGGCATCGATCCCAAGACCATTGACTGGCATTCGGAAGTGCATGCCGGCAAAAAAATAAGATCACGCGATGGGTCTGCCTATGTGCAGCCAGCGAAAAATATCCGCCCGCTGGAGCAGGGCTTTGCATTCAGGATCACGGTTAGCGAAACATCCATCATTAAACAAATGAATGCGGCAGACTGGGACGAGATCATTTTTGAAGCCACCTACCCCATGGCAAAGCTGCACTATATTGATAAAAAACTACCGGTAACAATTACCGCCGATATTTATTCCCCCTTTATTCCGCTGGATGAAAAGAATTCCGGTCTGCCCTGCACCATTTATTCATTCAGCATTCACAATACCAGCCGGCAACCGGTGGAAGTGGCGGTGCTTGGCTGGCTGGAAAACAAAACAGCACCCCGTTCAGCAAAACCAACAGACACAAGGATTAATTCAATCATCAGCAACAATAATATCACGCTTGTTCAATGCAGCATTCAACCTAACGGACATGAGCAGCAGCTGAACGCGGCAGATTACGGTACCATGGCCATTACAGCTTTATCCGGCCAGGCCCTGCACCAGACCAATATATTATTTCCGCTTTATGCTGCATCGTTTGATGGCAGCCATACAGGTACAACAGAAAAAGAGGCGGGCGGGCAACTGATTGCGGGCTCCTGTACACATCATACCATTGCACCTGCAGCTACCATTAAAACTGATTTTGCCATTGGATGGCATTTTGCCAACCTGCAGCTGCAAGCTGCCATACATGACAAGGGCAGGTATTATAATAATTGGTTCAAATCGGCCGCTGAAGTATTGCAATACCTGCACCAGCATTTCAACAAACTTGCTGCAGAAAGCCATCGCTGGAAACAAACCTGGTACGATGCCAGCCTGCCCTGGTGGCTGCTGGAAAGAACCTTCCTGAATATTTCTACCCTGGCTACTTCCACCGCGCACCGTTTTGCATCCGGGCGGTTTTATGCCTGGGAAGGAGTAGGCTGCTGCGAAGGCACCTGCACCCATGTGTGGCAGTATGCGCAGGCAATGGGACGTGTTTTTCCTTCTATTGAAAAAGATATCCGCGAACGCACCGACCTGGGTTTATCGCTCCAGCCAGATGGTATGATCTGGTACCGGGGTGAAGTTGTAAAAGGGCCGGCCATCGATGGACAGGCAGGCACCGTCCTTCGCATCTACCGCGAACACCAGATGAGCAAAGACGATAGCTTCCTGGCAAGCAACTGGCAGAAGGTTAAACTGGCTACGCAATGGGTAATTGACCAGGACAGGAACAAAGACGGCATGGAAGATACCCCCATAGAAAACACACTGGATGCTGTTTGGGATGGTGAAATAGCCTGGCTGGTGGGACTTTGCATAGCGGCTGTAAAAGCGGGCGAACTGATGGCCATAGAAATGAAGGACGAAGCTTTTGCTGCATTGTGTGCTGATTATGTGGCAAAAGGCCGCAGCAATATGGAAACAAAACTTTTTAACGGCGAATACTTTATCCATCGGCCCGATGAAAAAACAGGCAGAAAAAAACTGGGTTCTTACAATACCTGCCATATAGACCAGGTATTTGGCCAAAGCTGGGCGCACCAGCTGGGTATGGGCCATATCATAGATAAAGAGAAAACAATTACCGCACTAAGGTCTTTGTGGAAATATAATTTTACACCAGATGTGGGGCCATATATCAAAGAGCGGAAAGGCGGAAGACCCTATGCGTTACCGGGAGAAGGCGGTATGGTAATGAATACCAATCCGAAAAATGAAGCAAAACCCTACGGTGAAGACACTACCTGGCAGATGGGGTATTTTCATGAATGCATGAGCGGGTTTGAGCACCAGGTAGCTGCACACATGATGGCCGAAGGGATGGTGGAAGAATCACTGGTGCTTACGCGTATGATCCACGACAGGTACCACGCACGTAAAAGAAATCCTTTCAACGAAATAGAATGCAGTGATCATTACGCACGTGCCATGGCCAGTTACGGCACCTTTATCAGTGCCTGCGGGTTTGAATACCACGGACCCAAAGGTTACATGCGGTTTTCTCCAAAGATGGGCGGCAACTATTTCAAAGCGCCTTTTATAGCAGCGGCAGGTTGGGGAACCTATACACAGGAAGTACACGAAAAACAGGTGAGGGCCAACCTGAGTATAAAATATGGTGAACTCAGCCTGAATACTTTTGGCCTGGACTGCACCCATAAGACTTCCGGCATTTCCGTACTGCTGGATACCCTGTCTGTTCCTGCAACGTTCACGCAGGAGGCAGGCAAGATCAGTATTCAACTGAAAGAAACAGCACATATCAAACAAGATCAGTCTTTAATAATAACCCTCTTACTGCATGATGGTAACAAAGCATAAGATTGTATCCATTCATTATACACTAAAAGATGCGGCCGGGCGGGTGTTGCAGCAAAACACCGGCTACGATCCCGAAGACTACCTCCATGGCGCACAGCAACTGCTGCCCGGGCTGGAGCGGGCAATGGAAGGAATGAAACTGCATGAGACCAGGCAGGCAATGGTTGCCCCGGAAGATGGCCATGGACTCATTGACAAAAATCTGATCACTCAACTGCCTGTAGACAAGCTGCAGGAGACAGATACCATCAATGAAGGAGACCTCATATTATTACCCGATGGCAGCGAGGCAGTAGTAATTGAAAAAAAAGATGATTATGTTATAGTGGATGCCAATCATCCGCTGGCGGGGCAAACCCTGTACTATTCCATCAGTATTGCAGGTATACGCAATGCCACCGAAGCTGAAATCAGTCTTGGCTACCCCCTGCAACTGGCAGCAGGCTGCAATGGCACGCCAGGTTGTTGCTGACAAGCTCCTTATTGTCCACAGACGCTTCATTTTAACACAGCTGACCATTATCAAAAAAAAACCTGATCTCCGTCAGCACGCAATTTTCTGAAGTCTTCTACTTTGGTGGACTTTTAACAACAAATTATTGCTGCATGAAGACTTCGACGACTGCCGCCGTTCCGGTGAACCGCAACGCATTGGCATTATTAAGAATCAGTATAGGTGTTATCTACCTTTGGTTTGGTGCGCTTAAATTTTTCCATGGCTATAGCCCGGCAGAAGACCTGGCCATCAATACCATTCACAAACTCACATTCGGCCTTATTCCACAACCGGCTACCATTATACTGCTGGCGGCCTGGGAATGCGCCGTGGGCATCCTGCTGATTGCCGGCAAATGGCTGCGCACGGTATTCATTTTCCTGTTTGTGCACATGGTATGCACTTTTACACCACTGTTGTTTTTTCCTTCGCTCTCTTTCAATTTCCCCCCTTATGGTTTTACACTGGTGGGACAGTATATCATGAAAAACATTATTATCATCTGCGCCGCCCTGGTCTTATGGCCAAAAGAAAAAGACCACAGCGCGCATTTTTCTGTGAGTTAAAACTGTTTCCCCCTGCGTTGCAACATTGCCAAATACTGTAGCTTTGGATGAATGATTGTATGCAGCATTTAAAAGAACAACTGATCAACCAAAGGGCGAGGCTCTCTTCGCAGTCGGCAACACTGGGCTTTGATGGATTTATAGACAGCATTGTTACTCTGGCCAACAACCAACAGCCTGTTGCTGATTGTAACAGCATGGAGGCTTTTGGAAATTATATTCTCAGTAAAAAAGGCAGCAATTTCTCTCTTGAAATACAACAACGCAGCATCAAAGCCGGGGGCAATATGCCCAATATGGCCGGCGCACTGGCAAAACTGGGTGTGGCCGTTAACTGCATAGGTACCCTGGGCTATCCAGTCATTGAACCGCTTTTCGGCCAGCAGCTTTCCGGATGCCAGTGCTATAGTTTTGCCGCCCCGGGCACCTGCCAGGCCATTGAATTTAAAGATGGAAAAATAATGCTGGCCGGTATGGAGGAACTGAATAAAGCCGGTTGGGATCTGCTGAAACAGCGGATACCCATAGCCAGCCTCATAAAAATATTCAACAACAGCCAGCTGGCGGCATTACTGAATTGGGGAGAACTAACCACAAGTGCCGGCATATGGAAAGGCCTGTTACAGGAGGTGTTGCCTTTTTGCATTGCCGGTAAACAATGGTTGTTTTTTGTTGATCTCTCAGACTGCAGCAGCCGCAGTAAAAAAGAAATCCATACAGCGCTTGATTTGCTGCGCGATTTTTCCCAATATGGTCAACTGGCACTCAGCCTTAATAAAAATGAATGCAGGATCATTTACCAGCACCTGTTTGCCACGGTTGAAGCACCCGATGATATAAAGACGATGGGAGAAAAAATTTTCCAGCAGCTTCAACCTACCACGCTGGTTATTCACCAGCGGGCCTCCGCAATGGCTTTTCATAAAAACGAATTCACGCAGCAAAATAGCTGGCTGGTAGATCAGCCTGCTGTACTAACCGGCGCAGGCGATCATTTCAATGCGGGATTTTGTGCTGCACAGTTAATGGATTTGAGCCTGCAGGATAGTCTAACAATTGCACACCTGCTGGCCGCCTGCTATATCAGAAAGGCAGAAAGCCCCGGATGGGACGTTTTACTGGAAGCCATAGAAACGCTGAAAATAAAATATGATGCAGATTGACATTTTTGAAAGTGCAGAAAAAATGGCCTATGAAGCCGCTGGTAAAATAATTGACCTGGTGAGCCACAAACCCAATGCAGTGTTATGCCTCGCAGGCGGAGAAACACCACGCCTTACTTATCAATGCCTTACCGGGGAAGCAAAAAAAAGAAATATTGATTTTTCTTCGGTGCAATGGGTGAGCCTGGATGAATGGGTGGGTATTCCGCCGTCCAACGCCGGCAGCTGTTACCATTTTCTGCAACAGCACTTGTTTAACCCACTGGCTGTACATCCTTCTAATATTCATTTCTTTGATGCAATGGCGGCAAATGTCTCCACCGAGTGTGAAAAGATGAATGCAAAGATTAAACAGTGGCAGAGACTGGACCTTATACTGGTGGGAATAGGCATGAACGGACATATTGGTTTTAACGAACCTGGCGTAGACGCCACGCTGCCAGCGCATGTGATTGAACTGGACAGCATCACCCAACAGGTGGGGCAGAAATATTTTACGGAAAACACCCATCTGCAAAAAGGCATTACCCTGGGCATCTCACAGTTCATACAGGCTGGCATGGCCATATTAATTGCCGCCGGCGCCAGCAAAGCCGGCATTATTAAAAAGGCAGTAGAAGAACCTGTAAGTAAATGGGTGCCGGCAAGCCATATACAAGCGCATGCCAATGCATGGGTAATGCTGGACGCAGCAGCAGCCGGCGCACTAAAAATAAACGAAAAGAGATAAGGTTAAGGTGGGATACAAAACAAAAAAACTCGCCGGGTGATTCAATAAACGGGCGTTTAGTAACGATCATTTATTGAATCACCATACACAGCGGTTTTTAAGGATGGTGGAAACGTCTTCACCAGGGTTCGGAAAGACACCGTTACACAGTGCCGGTTTCAGGATTTGGATAAAATTTGTTTTCAAAGGATTGGAATAGGCTTTCCAAGGTTTGGATCTTTTTAGTTTCAAAGGGTACGATCATGGACAATAAACGCTACGGTTTGGATCAAGGGATACGGTTTGGTTTTTTGGATATTGGGTTCGGTTTTGAAAGGATTAGGATGGTTCCATAACTACTGTTTAGCGGCAGGTTCTGGAGTTGATTTATCTGGATATTGGTTTTGGTATGCTTTCACAGGATTGGGAAAATGGGTTTCAGGATTTGGATACAGTATTTCAAAGGACTGGATATTGCTCTTCTGTTCTTCGCTTGTTCCTTATTGACAATACAAAGTAACAACGCGGCACCCATTTATAAAATAGCGTATTCAATGAATCGGGGGTCGTCATTCCGCAAGCACTACCTAAATACCGATGGAAGATTTTTAAAAAAACCATGGGTAAGAATGGTAAAGACAATTAGACAGAAACTAAGTAGAAACGCTTATTTGCGGTGTTTTAAACATTCAACAGGGTAAAGCTGCCATCTTATTACCGGTATTTTCATGAGCATCATTACGTGCAATTTGTTTCGCATCCTAAAATGTTAAGCAACCATAATGTCGAAATGGTGCATAAATTTTTATTTA
>JANPGT010000600.1:0-3682 GCA_031424135.1 Chitinophagaceae bacterium | reverse complement strand
CCCGGCGAAATTTTAACTTGTCGGAAGCAAATGATAAAATATTTTTGCATCTTGGGAATGCCAGGGAACTGATACCGGGTCTGGAAGAGGAATGGGACCTGGTTTTCATAGATGCAGACAAGACGGGATACATTGATTACTATGAACTTGTGTTGCCCAGGCTGAAAAAAGGGGGTATTATATTGGCAGATAATGTGCTTTTTCACGGAGAAGTGCTGGAGGAGCCACTGAAAGGCAAAAATGCAAAAGCCATGCATGCTTTTAATGAATATGTTCAGCAGGATGACAGGGTAGAGCAGGTAGTTCTGACGGTGAGGGATGGCTTGATGCTGATTTTTAAAAAATAACTATGCAGCGTAGGATTCTTTTCTTCTTCTTTTTATTGGGTGCAACGGCACTGCAGGCGCAGAAATCAGACGTAGTGATAGCCTATATCAACAACTACCGCGCTATTGCCATTGCCGAAGAGCAGCGTACCGGCGTGCCGGCCGCAATAAAACTGGCCCAGGGCATCCACGAAACCCAGGCAGGTACCAGCGAACTGGTAAGAAAATCGAACAACCATTTTGGCATTAAATGCAAAAACACCTGGATGGGCGACAAAGTCTACCATGACGATGATGCCCGCGGCGAGTGTTTCCGCAGCTATCCGGAGCCGGAACAATCTTACCGCGATCATTCCGATTTTTTGAAGGGAAGCCCCCGCTATGCCTCCCTGTTTCAGCTGGATCCTACAGACTATAAAGCATGGGCCAATGGCCTGCGCCAGGCGGGGTATGCTACCAACTACCGTTATGCGCAGATACTGGTGAAACTGATTGAGGACTATAACCTGCAGCAATACACTTTAATTGCACTGGGTAAACTGCCACCGGTAAACGATGCCCTGGTAGCCAATGATGCCAGCGGAAAAACAACTGCCAGCGGCGCAACTTCTTCCATCGTAATACAGGCCGTTAATCCAACTGTTACCGGCGATGCTGCACCCAAAGAATTACTGGAAACAAAAATAAAAATTGCGCACCCGGATTATCCCGAAGGAACATTTGCTGTCAACAGCACAAAATGTGTATTTGTAAAAACGGGTACCGCCCTGCTTTCCGTAGCAGAAGAGCACCATATTTCTTTTGCGCGGCTGCTTGATTTCAATGATCTGTTTGACGGCGATGTAGTGAGGGAAGACCAACTGATCTACCTGCAGCGCAAACGCAAAACCGGGGCCAATGCATTTCATATAGTGCAGCCGGGTGAAACCCTTTATTATATATGCCAGGCAGAAGGCATCCGCATGGAAAGCCTGCTGGCGAATAATTTATTGACAGATAAAATGCTGCCGGCACCCGGTGAAAAATTATACCTGCAGGAAACAGCGCCTGCACGTCCACTGCTGGCAGAAGAAAAGAAAGCCATCCTGAAAGAAATATCTTTTGAACCCGTACCCAGAACAACAGATTCTACTACCCATATTGTGCAAACAAAAGAGACCCTGTACAGCATTTCAAAAAAATACGGGGTTAGCCTGGAACAATTAAAAAGCTGGAATAAGCTGGATTCACTGGATCTCAAGATTGGTCAGCAGTTATTGATTCACAGCAATTAAACCAGCCGGCTGATCGTGTGATCTTTGCCGGGCTTTGTATAGAAAACAAAATGCTATTTTTAGGTCGATTTTCAGCGTCTTCACCCCGCCAAACACTATTCTGTAAATGTCAACCATACGTGTACACGACAAAGCTTTTGAACCCTATCTGTCAGCCGAAACCATTGCCGGTAAGGTAGCCGAAATGGCCGCTGCCATTAACAAGGATTATGACGGCAAACGACCCCTGTTTATCGCTATTTTGAACGGCTCTTTTATTTTTGCTTCAGACCTGTTTAAAAGCATTTCCATTGAGGCAGAGATCTGTTTTATAAAACTGGCTTCTTATAAGGGTATTAAATCCAGCGGACAAGTAGTAACCGCCATTGGGCTGGACACTGATATCTTTGACCGTCATGTGATTATCCTTGAAGACATTGTTGATACGGGCAAGACTTTGAATGAGTTTTTGCCACAGCTGCAACACCAGCAGCCAGCCTCTTTGGTGATTGCCGCCCTGCTGCACAAGCCAGACGCCAATGTATATCCTATCAAAATTGACTATATGGGTTTTTCCATCCCCAATAAATTTGTGGTAGGGTATGGGCTCGATTACGACGGTTTGGGCAGAAATATCAAAGAAATATACCAAGTAGTAGGGTAGCAACGTTTTAATAGCCATTATGTACACCCTGATTACCAGGGTTTAACTATATATTGGGTCAAATATCCGGTTGAAAAATATAATCACCATATTGCTGAGCCTGTTACTAACGCTTTCACTATCTGCACAATACTACCTGCGGGGAGAAGTGAAGGACGAAACAAATACGCCCCTTCCCAATACAAAAATCATATTGCATTCCACCGGCTATGTCTATTACAGCGGCAGTTCTGGCGGTTTTGGCATTGTTTCCTCCAAACAGGAAGATTCTGTCATTATCTCTTTCGATGGCTACCAGGAACAGCACCTTAAATTGTCGGGCCTTGTTTACAGCACCATTGTGATGAAAATGCAAAGAGCGGCGGGCAATCTGCACAAGAGCAGGCTGGCTTCGCTTACAAAAGACATGCATTGGGATGAGAAACGCAATTGGTCGGTAGGCGGTGAAACGTATAGCAACCTGCTGGAAAATGAATTTATACCCGCAAAAAAATTTCCGGAGACGGGTTTTGCCATCAATACAGACAAGGCTGCCTACAGTAATATGCGGCGGTTTATCAATATGGGCAGCACGGTGCCCCCCGATGCGGTGCGTATTGAGGAGCTGTTGAATTATTTCAATTTCGGCTACAAAGATCCGCCCAAAGACAGCGTTTTTAATTTCGACTCTTACCTTACCGGTTGCCCCTGGCAGCCTGAAAATGAGTTACTGTACCTGAAATTATGTGCCCGAAAGGTGAACATGGAAAAGGTGCCGGCCAGTAACCTGGTCTTCCTGGTAGATGTCTCCGGTTCTATGGATATGCCCAACCGGCTGCCACTGCTGAAATCTGCTTTTAAGCTGATGATCAATAACCTGCGTGAAAAAGACACCGTTTCTATCGTGGTGTATGGAGGTTCGGTGGGTGTCTGGCTGCAACCTACCTGCGGTACAGAAAAAGACAAAATAGCCAAAGCCGTTGAAGACTTATATCCCGGCGGGGCTACACCCGGCGCCTCCGGTATACACGCCGCTTACAGCCTGGCCAAGAGCCAGTTTATTAAGGGCGGTAATAACCGGGTAATACTGGCTACCGATGGCGATTTCAACATAGGTCAGGCCAATGAAGATGAGCTGGAAAACCTTATCACCCTGCACCGGCAATCGGGCATTTATCTTACCTGCCTGGGCGTAGGCATGGGTAATTACAAAGATTCTAAACTGGAGATACTGGCCAAAAAAGGCAATGGCAATTTTGCTTACCTTGACAATGAAAAGGAGGCGGAAAAAGTATTGGTGCAGGAGCTTACGCAAACATTGTATACGGTTGCGGATGATGCTTATCTCAGTATTAAATTTAATCCGCAACTGGTAAAAGAATACAGGCTGATAGGATTTGACAATAAACTGAAAGCCATAGCAGATTCTTTAAGTGAACTGGAAGGGGGGGAGGTCGGAT
>JANPGT010000599.1:0-1522 GCA_031424135.1 Chitinophagaceae bacterium | reverse complement strand
TCCGGCACAGTTATACGGATTTGCTACCAAAAGCGATATTGAAGAACTGGTGAAAATGATACATGTAGTGACCAGGGACGTAGAACAACTGAAGTCTAAATTGAGCAAGCTGGCTGCTTCAGGCGTTAAGAAAAGAAAATAGCAGGTTACACCAGCACTTAACTACGCAATATAGCGGTGGTAAGGGTGAGTCGCCCGGAAGACCCACACATTGCAACAGGAGGGTCGCCCTCTTATGAACAGGCATACAATGAATGTCAAACAGGGCGGCTCTCCTTATAGAAATCTAGCCGTTGCTTATTACAGGGTGAGCCGCCCGGAAGAAAGGGCGACCCACCCATTTCAATACCGCTAATCCTCTTTGCTTTTAAGCACCACTTAGCCCGCTTTCCTCCCAGTCGGTTTTTATAATATTTGTTAAAACCCTCATCTCCCGGCAGCTGGCTATAGCAGATATTGCAACATTTTCTATCTTTGCCCTGCACATGAAAAAGCTTGCCCTTATCATATTAATGGCCGTATATGGCCTGGCGATAGCCGGGACCGGTATTGCGCCTGTTATGGTGGGCGAACACGGGGTTTGCAGCCATACGGATGGCTTTACCGCTGTTAATGCTGAAGGCAGTGCAGGCAAATGCAGTGGTGAAACCTGCAATGCCGGTTACATCGGTTTTACTGTAAAAGAACATCAGCATGCTGTCAGGCAGTTCCATTTCTCTTCCAGGCATTTTATAAAGGATGCAGAAGAAAATTTGCCAACAGTGGCACCTCTGGTTCAGCAAGCCAGGCTTTTTACTGCTGATAACCGCATGCCGGGTGCTTCCGTTCCGGCCTATATTCTCCACTGCGTATACCGCCTTTGATTTTTTCGTTCTCCATTTTATTATTGCACGCCTCCAATATGGTGAAGGCAGTGATGTACTCGCAGTAACACTATTTACTACTATTTAAATTATACAAAATGAAATTCATCAGAATAGCTATACTTTTTTTTGCGGCCCTGTTCTCATTGCAATATGTACAGGCCCAGGCCAGCGATAAATCACAAAGAACCATCGGTATTAAAACTACTACCATCAGGGTGGCCGCTGAATGCCATATGGCCGGCAACAGCATCGAAAAAGCAGCCAGTAGTGTAGAAGGGGTAAAGTCGGCCAGCTACAACGAAACCACCAACGAGCTAACGTTAAAGTACAATGTTTTTAAGAAGGAAGCCGTGGAAGCCGTACACAGAAAAATTGCAGCTGCAGGTTTTGATACAGAGCAGTTCAGGGCCAGCGATTCAGCCTATGAAAGATTGCCTGTATGCTGCCGCTACCAGCGCAAGGCTTCATAACAGGTTTCTCAGTTGTTGGATATTGGTTAAATAAGGGGTGCCCGATGGCATCCTTTATTTTTTGAGTTGAGATCAAACTGTTATTTGTTTATCGCCGCCGGTTGACTGCCGGCCGTTTCTGCATCCAGCACGGCAATGGTTTTAGTGTACAGCGAATAAGCTTCTTCCCGTGATGCCCCAATACAG
>JANPGT010000598.1:0-6611 GCA_031424135.1 Chitinophagaceae bacterium | reverse complement strand
CTCATACGATAGTCGCGGAAACCAAGTATCTTACTGGCATAGGCAGCTAACCCGGCATGGATTGCCTGATTAGATCCGACGCCTGTACCTTCTGTAAAGGAGTCTCCCAGCCAGCAAATACTATAACTTACAACATCTTGCAGTGGCAATAATGCTCCGATAGTGTCCAGTTTAAGACCACCCATTGCTGCCCTGTCACTGTATTCCAGCCGGATATGCCGTTTAACAGGATTTGCATTAATTGCAGTAAAATCGAAACGACGGTAATTTAATTCCCCGATAACCCCATAAGAGTATCCGCCAGCTATTTTATTATCTACCAATACCCTTACACCCCCGCCGCTCTCATATTCAAGAATTTCAAATTTTGGACAAGTAATATCGAACTCTACGATTGAACCAACAGCGATACGCTCGGTGGCGGAAAAACTTATATTTTTAGCAGTAGTAAATAGGTTTTGGGGGTAATTGCCGGGTTGAGTATTGGCAAAGTTTTCAACTGTATGACCGCCAATGTATCTTATTCTGCTGTCATTACGCGAAACCGATGCACCAGCCAGTGTTGAAGTAGATGTCCCCGGTGTAATTACAGGACGTACGGCAGCGCTGGCTGGAACCTGGCTTCCATTTTTATTTACGAAAACCCTAAAAGCTTCCATTGCAGCATTGTACGTAAGGAAAGTTGATGGCGGATACAATTGCGATTGCGGAACAACAGCTTTTGCAGTGCTGGCGCTTGACCAGGATAGCCTGGAAACTGCCCTGTCAACAGTTTGATAATACTCCACTATTATATCATACTTCTGACCAGCAGTCAGATTGATAATACCGCTCTGCTCCGCAGCTACCGGGTTCGTCCAGTTATCTATCAGCTTTACTCCATTTACAGTTACGCGGATACCATCATCTGCCAACGCATAAAAAGTATAGGCTTCAGAAAATAAAGCCTGTACCTGCCCGGTCCATCGTACAGAATAGTAGTTCTGACTGAGAATGCCTGGTGCGGGTGATGCTGCTGCAAAATCGTTATTAATAACAGTATCTACTCTGGTAAGCAAGGGTGCACCCATCATGTCAATATTGCTGTAATAAGTGCCCAACAAGCCTTTTCCGCCGGCTCCGTTGCTACCTGCAGGCGTAAATACATTTCTTTCCAGTACACGCTGCGCTAAAATACCATGCCCTGCGGCATTCATATTTATATTGTCGCCCAGGTTATACAGCACAGAACTGTCTGCCGGATTGATAAGGCCTGTATAAAAATCAACGGCATAAGATCCAAACGCTGCCAGGATGCTGTCTTTTAATACCGCCAATTTTAATTTGATGGCGGGGGTATTAAAACTGGCAGGATTTGTTCTTGGCTGCGTAGTGGTAATAAAACAGGGCACCCCTTTTTTATTGGCCGAATCCCTGATGGTGCGCAGGCAAAACATTATTTCATTCACAGAAAGTTCATCATAGCCATTGGTAGGATAGTTCACCAGTACTGCATCCGGATTGAGCGCAAGTGCGGCTGTAATATTAATATCCGTTAGCGGACGGTAAGCGCTACCAGCGGGATAAGGAGAAATGTAAGAAGATGGCATACCATTGTAACAATTGGTGCTGCCGCGTGCAAGATGGTTGTCGATGGTAGTATCAAAAGGCGCCAGCTTGTTGTAAGCCGTATTGAGCCGGCCAACATAACATTCTGTAACAGGATTTAAACTGATACAGGCTGATGTACCAGACCCAATAATCACCAGTTTTTTGGGCGAGTTGGTGACAGTGCCCGCAACACCCAGTTTTTGGGTAACGGCACCAACAGCACTCAATACTATTGAATCATTGTATACACCCGCGGCATTGGATGTCCGTAACCGCACGTAAATTTTCCGTAACAGTATTTCACCAGCGGTGGTTGTTATGGATAGGTTTGCAGCGTACGGGCCTGCTTCATTGAGCGACAATTCATAACCGGCGGGCGCCTGCAGGCTGGCCGGGCCGGCCAGGTAATTGCTGCTGATGGTGAAATACTGAGCTGGTGAAGGAACACCGGCCATACTGGCAAAACTTAACAGGGGTTTACTTAGTTTACGTATGCCCCCCTGATCTGATACATAAACATTATCCTTATCATCAATAGTCAAACTTTGGATATTTTTAAATTGGGCAGCCAAACCAATCGTATCCTTGTAACCTGAAAGGCCTCCTGCAAGCGGTGCAAGATCGCCGCCCTGGGTATTTTTATAAATAATAAAAGTGCTGGCAGGGGCCGGATTAAAAATAGAAATATATAGGTTGCCCGCCTTATCGATTGCTAAACCCTCTTTGAAACCCAAATAGCCGGGTGGCATAGTATTGGAAACTGCCCCGGAGGGCGTTATCTTTAATAAATTGCCATTTATATTGTCTACATAAAAATTACCCGCGGCATCCATTACCATATTGGTTGCACTATCTAATTGGTTTCCTGGACTGCCGTTCCCAAAAACAGTACTCACCACACCTGCCTGTGTAATTTTACGGATTGAATAATTATCGACCACGTAAATATTTCCCGCAGCATCCAGCGCCAAACCATGAGGGCTGCTAAAACGGGCTGCAGTACCGGTACCATCCACAAAACCAGGCGTGCCATTGCCAGCCAGTGTACTAACCATGCCATCTGGTGTTATTTTTCTTATGGTGCTGTTGGCTCCGTCTGATACAAATATGTTCCCTGCAGCATCCATATCCAGGTCTTCAATACCCGAAAATCGCGCGGTAGCACCCGGCCCGTCAACATACCCTCCAGTACCACTTGTGCCGGCTATTACAGCTACTGTACCATTGATATTTCTTCTGCTGATCGTAAGATTGATGGCATAGTAAATATTACCGGCAGCGTCAACCGGCCCCAATCTGGGAAGTTGAGACTGGTTTCCTGGCGCAATAGTACTTACCGCTATTGGATCGAAACTGACTACAGGCGCCTGCCCCATTGCATGCACGAAAAAAAACAGGCACACAGGTAAAAATTTGATTGTTTTCATACCGTTTGTTTGAGGGTACATGGTTTAGCGCAGCATCCGGCTGTACTATATAGGGGGAAGTTTTTCCTCAGTTAAAAATCATTCAATCGTAACCGTTACAACCGGCTATACGGAAATAAACACTATTGCCCTAAACTAATTTTGCTGGTGCTGAGAAAAGCTTTGCGACAGATAAAAACTCAAGCTGGAATTAATTGTTGCATGCTGATTTCGTTAGTGCATATTTGAGCGTTGTTGTGCGGAGAGACAGGAAAAGCATTCTGGTAGTGCATACCCATTAGAATACCCCTAAAAAATGCAGTGAGTGCTTTTTTCATAATTAAGTTTAGGTTTGAAAAGGAGTTGTGCCATTAGATCATGGAGCTGGCAGCAGCAGGCATTACACAGACGTGGATACTGCAAATAAAAGGCATTTTGAAACACAACGACACTTGCAAACCAAAATTTAATGCCGTTGCATAATACTGCACCAACCATTTAATCCATTTTTTACAATAGCCGTGCGGTATTACGCAAACACTGTGTTGTACTAATTGATTTTCGTGCAGTACAACTGCAGGTTATATAGTTAGTAAATATTTAATCAATACCTAAAAAATCGCTTTGGGGCCCTGCCCTTCAGCTTTCTTTATAAAAAGTATCTCCAAATAAGATTAAGGTGCTGCTTATTTACACCTGGGCGTTAATTACAGACCAGTTGAAATGAAAATTATATGCATTTGAGTAGCCGCGGCGCAGGATTCATGAAATTTAATATAATCAGCACCTGATTTAACCTGTGTTTTCCTATTTATGCCTGTTCTGCGGCAATAGTGCAAAAAAAAATGGTAGTATGAAGGGACTGACTGTAAAAGAAGTATTGCAGCATGCAGGCAGGATTTGTTATTTCCAATTTATCGACCGGGGAAAAAATTCCCCATAAAATATAGCATAAAATTGGTTTAAATGGAGTTATGGTAAAAAACTGGCCTGTTGTATTCTTTTTACTGCTTCCGTGCTGCCTGCTTGCGCAAAACCCCACCGGTCTTATCACACCTCCCAAAAATCATTTTAAAGATACCAGCGGGCAAAAAGACCTCATCGGCATTATCAAAGAATTCGCTCATATCAATATCAAAAAACCACCCAGGGTAAAGGGACAAAAAGTTTACTATTCCTTGTTACCCATTGGCTCATATGTTCCCGGCGGGGGTACCGCGCTGGTCACTTCCACCCAGGCAGCGTTTTTCCTTGGCGACAGAAAGAACACATATATATCGAATGTAACTTTCTCGCCCAGCACCAATTTTAAAGGACAGTTTAATTTTCCGTTTCGCTCCAATATCTGGTCGGCGGGTAATAAATGGAATTTTGAAGGAGATATGCGCTATTCCTATTTTCCACAAAACACCTGGGGATTGGGAGGAAAGCATGCAGAAACAGACAAGCTGCTGATCAATTATTCCTACGTACGTTTTTACTTCAGCGCATTAAAGAGAATACGCCCCTATTTGTTTGCAGGTATTGGTTATAATATGGATTATCATATTTCCATTCATTCGGAAGACGACAGTACAGATCTGCAGCAGTTTACCGGTTACAAATATGGCACAGCCAATAACTCCAATTCATTTTCTTCCGGTCTTGTATTTAATCTTTTGTACGATGCCAGGGTTAACCCCATCAACCCATTGCCCGGATTCTATTACAATCTCGTTTACCGCGTAAATCCAACATTTCTTGGCAGCCGGAACGGGTGGCATTCTTTATATGCAGATGTGCGCAAATACATTCCCTTCAGCAGAACCCGGCAAAATACGCTGGCCATCTGGACCTACCTGTGGAGCACCCTGGGCAGCAATGCCCCTTATCTTGATTTGCCTGCACTGGGCTGGGATACCAATCAGAAATCTGGTCGTGGTTTCTACAACCGGCGTTATGCGGGCAAATCACTGTGGTACCTGGAAACAGAATACCGTCGCCAACTAAGTGCCAACGGACTCTTTGGCTTTGTAGTGTTTGCCAACCTGAACACCGTCACTGAACAGGGTACCAGGCAATTCGCCTACCTGCATCCAGGCGCCGGGGCTGGGCTACGCATCAAGTTCAATAAAAATTCCGGCACCAATATAGGTATCGACTACGGCGTCAGCAAGGGACACAGATCCATTTACATAGGACTGGGAGAAGCATTCTAAAGGCACGAAAACAACACCATGTAATTCAGAAAACTACACTACCGCAGTCCTTGAAGACTATGGTAGTGTAGAAAAAAACTGTTCGCGTTATACTATAATGTAATTACGCCTATGGTGCGTTGCAGTGCAATCTGTGCAGAGAGATAATCATACACTGCTTCCAGGTAATTGGATTGCGCGGTGGTAAGTGATAATTCAGCATCGGTCAGTTCCAGCCTTGAAGCCACCCCTTTTGCATAACGGTACTGGGTAATATCATAGCTAAGCCGGGCCGTCTCTCTTACATTGGCGCTGGTTTGAATACGCGCTGCAGTCTCCCTTACAGCTGCCACTACCTGCTTTACTTCAGTGCGCAGTTCCTGCAATGCGTTTTTTGATCTTACTGCTGATTGTTCTTCCTGCAACTTTGCCTGTTTTACTTTTGCACGGTTGCTGTTGCCGTTAAAAATGGGCACCGTTACCTGTGCCCCTACAAAGGGCGTAGAAGGATAATAGGCCTTGAAATAATTGAACTGGTTGGTCTGTGTCTGCAGCAGGTACTGGGCATTTAAAGAAACAATGGGCTTTGTTGCTGCCGCGGCCAGTGTTATTTGCCGGGCAGCTATTTGCTCATCAATCTCCAGCGCCTTCAGATCTGAACGGCGATCTTTTGCCTGGTTGTACACTTCTTCTTCAGACAGCAGCGGATCCTTTTCGGGCACCAGCAGCGAATCGCTGAGCTCCAGCTGCTGCAATGAATCAATGCCTATCAGCGTTTTCAATTGCTGTTTGCCAATTTCAATGGCGTACTGCAATTTCAATAATCCCGGCTCCAGGTTCTTCACAGAAGTATAGGCCCTTAATGTATCTACCCGCAGCGCCCTGCCCTGCAGCAACAATGACTTTGCATCCATCAGCGCTTTTTCGTTGCGTGCCAGGCTTTCCTGCTGCAGCTTAACGCGTTCATGCAATACCAGCACCTGTATATAAGTCTGCTTTACAAATGCTGCTATCTCCGTTTCCCTGTTGGTAAGCTGTAACCTGCTTTTGTGCTGCTGCAATTTTGCTGTTTGAATAGCCGGCTGTACACCCGCATTATACACCGGCTGTGTTACAAACACGGTGGCTGCCAGTTGATCCTTTCCGCCAAAACGGCCATAGGGAATTTTATCATTTCCGCTGCTATTACTGCCGAAACCAAAGAAAGCAGGCGATTGAAAATAATGGGCCAGCTGGCCGGTGATGCCAGCCACCGGTTGCTGCTGTGCCTTTGCTATAACTACCTGCTCCTGCGCCCTGTCTGCTTCCAGAGAGCCGATTTTCAATTCCCGGTTGTTTGACAGCGTTAGTGACAGCGCATCCTGTAAAGACAGTGTACGCACCTGCCCGCTGGCCACATAAGACATCAGGCAGATAAGCGCAAATACCGTAAATGTGT
>JANPGT010000597.1:0-2302 GCA_031424135.1 Chitinophagaceae bacterium | reverse complement strand
CAATGCCCTTATAAAGAAAAACCAGGGCACTGTCAGGCTCTTTCAGCATACTGTAAATAGCACCCAGGTTACTGTAGGCCGTTACCACTGAATGAACGTCTCCACCGGTTTCGGCAAGCCGCAGACATTGCAGGTACATGTCGCGGGCCCTTGCCGCCTGCTTGGTATTAACGTAAATGTATGCCAGGTCAGTTAACGCAGACAATTCATATTTGGGTGACTGCAGTTTGCGGGATGCTTCCAGCGATTGCAGGTAATAGCCAATGGCCTTTTCATAGTCACCCTTTAAATCATGTGCAATACCGTTTAGCCGGCTGGAAAGCACTTCGCCATGGTCATACTTAAGCCTGGACGCTTCCTTTGCGATGAAAGCGGCATAGAAAGAAACAGAATCAGCTTTGGATTCGTCAAAATCAATACAGCGATCATACAAAGCTTTGAGGTAATTGGTATCTGCCTGCTGCGGCAGGACTTGTATTGAGAAGAAAATAGTGGCAATGAATAACAGGTATTTCACGTTGCAGGCGGTGTTGTACACCAAAGCTAACTTATTCTATTAACTTATTTTTCAGCGCAAAGCGCACCAGGCCAACAGTATTATTAACCCCCAGTTTGGCAATAATATTTTTACGGTGGGTTTCAATGGTGCTTACACTTAAAAACAATTTGCCGGCAATCTCAATATTGCTGAATTCTTTGCAGATGAGCGTAAGAATTTCTATTTCACGTTTTGACAGGATGTCAAGTACTTTTTTTTCTTCCAGCGTCAGCGTTGCGCGAAAATCATCTTCGCTGAGCACGTCGATTTCTTTACTGAAATAAGTACCCCCGTTATACACTTCCCGGATGGTTTTCAGCAGTTCTTCAAAAGGAGCGTTTTTCAGTATATACCCCTGTATATTATGCCGCAGCAGCTTGTGTACATACCTGGTACCCCGCATCAGTGTAAGGTAGATTACTTTCTGGGCGGGTTTTACTGCCCGGATTTTTTTTAGTAATTCTTCTTCGTGGATATCCGGCAGGTGCACATCCAGCAAAAGAATATCCACATCCAGCAGCGGCAGTTGCTCCAGCAGCGTAGTGCCATTAGCGGCAGTTCCGGCAACTTCAATATCCTCCTGCTTGCGCAGCAGCAGGGCCAGCCCTTCTCCGTACATTTCATGATCCTCAATAATATAGACGCTGATCATGCTGCGGTTAATGAATTATAAATAGATTTAACAGGCACGCTGAAATTTTATCCGGTAACACCATACACCGGCACATAGCCTGCCGGGATTTTCCATGTTTGAACCGTGAAATTATGAAAAAAGCCCCTTACCAAGGGGCAAATATTTGTTTGACTGACAATTATTTATCATGGTCTCACTTTCAGCATGGGCCTTACCTGCTGCAGGGTACCGTTTTGCAGGCGCGTGTAATATACGCCTGACGGCAACCCATAACCGTCAAAATCGAGCGTGTACACACCGGCTGTATACTGTTTGTCGGTGAGCGTTTTAATAGACCGCCCCAGGGTGTCTATAATATGCACCAGGGTATGCCCTCCGCGTGTTTTAAAGGTTATTTTGGTGCTTTCTACAAATGGATTGGGGTAGTTGACAATTAACTGCTCCCCGGCGTTGCGGTATACATCATCCAGCCCGGTAGTGCCGCAGGCGGCATTAATACAGAGCGGAATATTCTGAAAATCTTTAAACATGATTGTCTGCAGGTCGGCACTCTTTACACAAAACCACTGACTGAGAATAGACGCATAAATACTTCTGAAATCATACTGAAAAGGAATATTGTCGTTAACTGTAATACCGGAAGGAATGCTGGGGTTGGTGCCCACAATACCCGGTTTTACATTTTTGCCAAAGACAAAAACGGGTGCGGCGGCACCATGGTCTGTGCCCACGCTTGAGTTGGACTTGATGCGTCTTCCAAATTCAGAAAACGTCATTCCCATTACCCTGTCTTCTACACCCAGCCCTTTCAAATCGTCCATAAAAGATTTAATGGCATCAGACACTTTTCCCAGCAGGTTGGCGTGGTTACCTACAGTGGTGTCGGTGGCAGTGGTTTGTCCAGAGTGCGTATCAAACCCTCCTGTACTTACCATGTAAATACGTGTTTTCAACCCGCCTTTTACCAGGCGTGCCACAATTTTCAGCTGTGCTGCCAGATCGTTTCCGGTTGGGTAATTGCCCTGTGAGGGAACCCTTGCAGCAGCAGCTTTGATAACCGTAGAGTATTGCTGCGTTTGCTGCACTACCATGCGGATGTATTTCAATTCTTTTCCCCAGGGGGTGTCGGG
>JANPGT010000596.1:0-3510 GCA_031424135.1 Chitinophagaceae bacterium | reverse complement strand
TCTTACCGTCACTGATATACGCCCTGCCATGCTGGCCAACCTTGCAAAAAGATTTCGCGAAGCGGGCATCCAGCACTACAGGCCCTTACCCGCAGATCTCAGCAAAGCCGGCGTGTCATTAACGCCACAGCAGTTCCAGTTTATTATTGCAGACGCACCCTGCACAGGCTCGGGCACCTGGGGAAGAACACCGGAACGATTGTCATTTTTCAATAAAGAAGAAATAGCCTCCTATAGTCAGCTGCAAAGGAAAATTGTAACAACAACCCTAAGGCAGCTTCAACCGGGCGGCTATTTTCTCTATATTACCTGCTCTGTATTTAAGAAAGAAAATGAGGAGGTGGCAGCTTTTATTGAGCAAGCGCTGGGTGTTGCACCCTTAAAGATGGAACTGCTGCAGGGCTACCAGCACAGCGCAGATACCATGTTTGCGGCAATGTTCAGGAAGCCTATATAGTATTCAGTATATAGTCCTTCACTATTGCTTTACAAATTTCTTTGTCAAAGGCGTTCCTGCAAGCCTGATAAAATAAAGTCCGGGTTGAAGTGTGCTGATGTCTAACTGCTGCTGTTTGGATACTACCCTTGTACTGTACAAGCGCTGGCCCAGGTGATTGCAAATGTATATTTGGTTGGAGAGACAGTTATTATTTGAAAATTGCAGGGTGATAGTGCTGGCGGCAGGGTTAGGATACAGCAATATTTCCATTGCGGCTTCTTCATCTGCAGGAAGCCTGCCCTCCACAGGGAGGCCCTCACCTGTTAGTCCGTTGGAATACAACAGGCTGTTGCGCGGACCGCCGGCTTCAAACAAGACGCGCATACGCTGGCGCTGGCCCCTGGTAAACATGTACATACAGGCATCATCGCTGAAGTCCATAAAATTCATATACATATCTCCATGAGCTGTTTCGCCACAGCTGAATTTTTCACCGGTATTACATCCACGGTTAGCAGCAGTTTGCTGCGGGGTGTCATCTACTTTGTCGTCTCCGCAATTGGCATCTCCCCATATATGCCGCAGGTTCATCCAGTGGCCAATTTCGTGTACCGCTGTTCTGCCCCGGCTAAACGGACCATTCATATTAAGTGTGCCAAAAACCCCGGTGCTGATAACTACACCGTCTTTTTCTGCAGGACCGCCCGGCGCACTCGCATATCCTGAAATACCGCCGGCCAGGTTGCAAACCCATATATTCAGGTAATTGGCAGCATTCCATCCATCATCGCCACCGGTTGCAGTGGTTTTCATCTTATCATCAAAACCAAATACGCCCAGGCTGGTTTGTTTTCTTACAATACCATTGCTGGGCCGTCCCTGCGGATCTTTTTTGGCCAGCACGAAAGAGATACCGCAATCTGCAGTCAATGCTGTGAAATAGGAAGGCGTTTTGCTGCGGTCTGCATTCAGCCCGTTAAAATCGTTATTCAGCACCGCTATCTGTGAGAGCACCTGGGCATCAGAAATATTCTGTGCATTGCTGTTCCAGACAATATGCACCACTACAGGAATAATAATTTTTTCGGGAACAGGTAACGGGGCTGGTGCAGGGGGGTTATTCGCCGTATCAATTGCGCCTCCAATAACAAAAGGATAGCGCGGCTTTTTACTGAACAGCTCCACCTTGCCAAATTGCGCCTGCAATTGGGGAAACCGCCTTAGCAGTGTTTGCTGGTATTCCGGCTGGCGACAGTCTTTCTGCGCCAGTGAAACAGCAAAAGAAAATATAGCCAACAGGCAAAGTAAAATTCTATTCATGTGCAGGCGCTTGGTATGCCGCAGGGTAAGTATCTGCCTGCGGGGCCTTCAGAGGGTGGATTGGTTAAGGGTAGTTTTAAAAGGATACGGAATTGTCCATATATAAGACAACATAATCAATGATAAGGTGGCCTGTAATGGTAAAATTAAACGGGTGTAAGCCCATCGTTGTTTTACCGGCTGGCTGAAACGTGTATTTACTGTTTTAATTATCGCAATATCAGTGCCTGATCCTGTAACCTTCCAGCGGGGTGGAAATTGCACATAATGGAGTAAGAATGGGAGGTTGTTGAGACAAGCAGTGTGAAATAAATACTTTTCTGCTGCATTTCAAAATACACTGCCTTTTTTTTGGGAAATCCTTGCCACAATTCAGCTGGCAGCACTGTACATTTGCAAACTACCAGTAATGATAACATATGAAGAAATTATTGATACCTTTTATTTTCCTATTTCTCCTAACTGCCTGTAATAGCAATACCCCAGACGCTACCGGCCCGGTCACTGCACCCGAGCCTGCTCCTTCACTGATTGGTTATACCGTAGTGAATACCTATCCCCACGACACTGGCTTTTATACAGAGGGTTTTGAATTTCATGAAGGCCAATTGTATGAAAGTTCGGGCTCCGGTTCTGCTGAAACCGATGGCGGAAAATCACCCTATCCCTCTGCTTTTGGAATTGTAGATTTAACAACCGGCAAGGTGGATACAAAAGTAACCCTTAACAATACCGTGTATTTTGGGGAAGGAATTACCCTGCTGAATGGAAAAATCTACCAGCTGACCTGGCAAAACCACCAGGGTTATATTTATGATGCCAAAACTTTTAAGAAACTGGATGAATTCAGTTACGCCGGGGAGGGCTGGGCACTTACCCACGACAGTACGCATTTAATTATGAGCGACGGCAGCAGCAACCTCAAATTTATAGACCCCGCTACCATTAATGGCACTTTAAAAGCCCAGAGCATCGTGGGCGTTACAGATAACAATGGTCCTGTTCCAGCTATCAATGAGCTGGAATATATCGAGGGCTTTATTTATGCCAACCAGTACCAGACCAATTATATTTTAAAAATCGATCCTTCCAACGGAAAAGTGGTGGCCAAACTTGATTTAAGCAACCTGGCAGCGGAAGCCGTTAAAAAGCACCCCAATGCAGACGTATTAAACGGTATTGCCTATAACCCGCAGACAAAAAGCCTCTATGTTACGGGGAAGCTATGGCCTACGATTTACGAGATAAAATTCAACTAGGGTGCGATTGCCGATTGCAGGATTTTTTGATGTTGGGATTTCTCTCCGGATGCAATGCCAAACGAAATCTCAACATGCAGAAATCAGCCATCCCAAAATTTCGTTGGTCTGAATGATTCCGGTCCGTCCGTACGACCGGGGATCCCCAAAAGGGCATTCACTACCAGGAGAATATGCATAATCCTATCATTTTAAATCATTTGCATTTATTTTGGGTGTCGTCCCCAAAAAGTTTTTTCACTTCTGCCCAGAAATGATCGTCATCCGCTCTGTTTTTTTTGACTTTCGCCCAGAAATGATCGTCGTCATTTCTGGGTTTTTTCACTTTCTCCCAGAAATGATCGTCGTCCTCTCTGGGTTTTTTCACTTTCGCCCAGAAATGATCGTCATCCTCTCTGGTTTTTTTCACTCTCACCCAGAAATGATCGTCGTCCTCTCTGTTTTTTTTCACTCCCAGGATTTACGAGTCTGTTTAATAAACTGTGTCAAATC
>JANPGT010000595.1:0-2889 GCA_031424135.1 Chitinophagaceae bacterium | reverse complement strand
CTTTGCAATTCCCCTTTCTAAACAAACCCTAAAACAAAAATTTCTAAATTATGTCTCAAACACTGTTTGAAAAACTCCTGCTACAGGACGAAAGAAATTTGCTTATCCAGGGTCTTCCATCTTCAATTGAGAAACAATTCACCAAATTGTCTTTTTCAAAGAATGTGACCCCCCTGTTGTTAAGCCGCAAAATAGATTTTGCGCTTGTTTTTGCAGTAAGTGAAAGCCAATTAAGCGGCATACTGCGTGAAGTTATACCTGCATTAAAATCTGAGGCTAAATTGTGGATCGCTTATCCCAAAGCTGCTTCCAAGATTGCCTGCAACTTAAACCGCAATGGTAGCTGGGATTGTATCATCAGCGCGGGTTACGAAGATATGGACAAGGTAGAACTTGACAACGTATGGGTAGCCAGCCGTTTTATCAAGGCCCAACCCATTGTAGCAGCGCCCGTAGCGAATGCCAAAACAAGAGCACGCCAGGTGGCAGAGAAAGTGTAATAAGAAAAGATTATAGTCTAAACGGTCCCGGTTGATTTTTTAATCAGCCGGGACCGTTTTATTTTTACCAAAATTGAGGTATGCCGTTTATTAATATTGAAATAAAAGCAAGGACAAGTAACGCCGCCGGTATAAGAAAATACCTGCTGGAGAATAAGGCTGAATACAAGGGAACAGATTTACAAACCGATACCTACTTCAATGCCATCAAAGGCCGGCTGAAACTGCGGGAGGGTAATATTGAAAACAACCTGATATATTACGAAAGGGAAGACAAAGCTGGTCCAAAACAGTCTAATTTCAGCCTGGTGGCCGTGCCGGATGCCGTTACATTAAAAGCTATACTCACTGCGTCTTCAGGCGTTAAAGTAGCAGTAGTAAAGCAGCGGGAGATTTACTTTATCGGTAACGTTAAGTTTCACCTTGATACCTTGGAGCAGCTGGGCAGTTTTGTAGAAATAGAGGCCAGTAATAAATACGCCCCGCTCTCTGTAGAGGAGTTAAAAACCCAATGCGATTTCTACCTGCAGGCCTTTGGTATTGCAGCAGAAGATTTGATTACTGTTTCTTACAGCGATATGTTGTTGGGGAATAATGGCTAAAAATAGAAAAGCCGGGCTAAGAGTCAATATTCGCCTACAAAAGTTCAAAGTTTTTTTAGGAAGGGTCAAAGTCCGGCGGATGTGGACCAACATTCGCCGTCAAAAGTGCAAAGTCCGCCGGATGTGGACCAACATTCGCTTTCAAAAGTGCAAAGTCCGCCGGATGTAGGCAGACATCCGTTGTCAAAAGGGCAATGTCCGCCAGATGTGGGCAGACATCCGTTGTCAAAAGGGCAAAGTCCGCCAGATGTGGGCAGACATCCGCCGTCAAAAGCGCAAAGTCGGTTGAATGTGGACCAGTATTCGTTGTCAAAAAGGCAAAGTCCGGCGGATGGGGTCAAACCCCTGTTGCAAAAACTGAAAACCTATCGCAACCTAATACTTGCACCTCAATACACAATTTCCTCACCCGCCACTTTCAGTACCAGCTCTTTTTTGTTGGATGCTTGCACCCGGCCGGTAATCTGTGCATCAATGCCAAATTGTTTACCGATGGCTATTAAGTCTGCGGCAGCTTTTTCGTTGGTGAACACTTCCAGGCGGCAGCCCATATTGAATACCTGGTACATTTCGCGGTTGTCTGACCCGGAAGACTGCTGAATAATATCAAACACAGGCGGCACTGCCAGCATATTATCTTTTACAATCTTAAAGTCACCGGGCAGGTATTTCATGCACTTGGTTTGACCGCCTCCGCTGCAATGCACCAGTCCATGTATTTTGTCGAAATGATTTTCAAGCATGTTTTTCAGCAAGGGCGCATAGGTGCGGGTGGGTGATAAGATCAATTGACCAACGGTCAGTTGGTTGTCGGCCGGCAGGGTGCCCTTGGCATATTTCTCCGCTGCAATTTTTTCTGTGAAAGTATGCGGGCCAATATATACTACTTCTTCCTCCAGGCCGGTGTCGTAAGATTCAGGAAACCGGGCACCATATGTTTTTTGAAGTACATCGTGCCTTGCACTGGTTAACCCGTTGCTGCCAATACCGCTGTTATAGGCAGATTCATAACTTGCCTGTCCATAGCTGGCAAACCCCACTATCATATCGCCCACCTGTATTTTTTCATTACTAATTACCTTGTTCTTAGGCCACCTGGCAGCCATGGTACCGTTTACCGCGATGGTTCTTACCACATCACCCACATCCGCTGTTTCGCCACCCAGGTAGCTGATATTCACCCCAAATTGCTGCAATTCTTCAAACAGTTCCTGGGTGCCGTTAATGATGGCTTCCAGCACTTCTGCCGGTATCAGCCTTTTATTGCGGTCTATGGTGGACGAAAACAGTAATTTATCGTGGATTCCTACGCAGAGCAAGTCGTCCAGGTTCATTACCACGGCATCCTGTGCAATACCCTTCCAGACAGAAAGATCGCCTGTTTCTTTCCAGTATAAGTAAGCAAGGATGCTCTTGGTACCCGCACCATCTGCATGCATTACGTTTACCCAGTCCGCGTCGCCGCCCAGGTAATCGGGGTATAACTTACAGAAAGCATAGGGGTACAGGCCCTTGTCTAATTTCTCTGTGGCCTTGTGTACTTCTTCTTTTTGCGCTGAAACACCCCGTTTGGAATATAAGCTCATACTGCGGTTTGAGCGGCAAAACTAAATATTCAAATTTCAATTATCAATTTCAATTATCATTTAGTTTTGCACCACTTAAAAATGAAAGTATACAGCAGCACAGACCGCTTGCCCGCTTTTAACCGGGCGGTGGTCACCATTGGCACTTTTGACGGGGTTCACCTGGGGCACCAGCAAATTATTACCCAGCTAAAAAAGGAG
>JANPGT010000594.1:0-7895 GCA_031424135.1 Chitinophagaceae bacterium | reverse complement strand
TGAAAAACAATTATGGCACCTACCTGGGCGCCGGCATCAGCATTCCTATCCTCAATAATTTCCGTTACAGAAACCAGGTAGCGCTGGCGAAAATTGATTACAAAAACGCCCAGTTTACCGCACAGACGGTTAAAATTCAGCTGAAGCAAAACATAGAAAAAGATTATTTCAATATGACGGCGGCCCTTAACCGCTACCAGGCATTGAATGAGCAGGTAAACGCCTATACTGAATCTTTTCATGCAGCCGATATCCGTTTCACAGAAGGTGTGGGCACTTCTGTTGATTACCTGATTGCCAAGAACAACCTGGACAGGGCCAAAACCAATCTCATCGTAGCCCGCTATGAGTATTTACTGAGAATTAAAATTCTGGATTATTACCAGGCGAAGCCGTTGTGGTAGAAAAGAAAGTTCTTAGTTCAAAGTTTGTAGTTCTTTGGCCACACGAATCCCGGCTTAGTCCGAAGTTTGTAGTTTGTTTGCCAGGTAGCTTAGCCTCAATTCCTCTATTTAAGGTTTTCTGTGAGGCCTGTTCCAGGCTTCGCGCAAAGATTTCAACCCAGTACTTTCAAAACGCTGTTGCGGTAGATTTTGCCAATGGGAATTTCTGTGGCGTTAATTTCAATCAGCTCCGGTGTAAAGGATTTTATATTTTTCAGCGATACGATGAACGAACGGTGCGTACGGGTAAATTCTTTGGCCGGCAGCATGGCTTCTACTGAGCTGATGGATTGACGGCTTATAATCGTTTCGTGCCGGGTAATGATCTTTACATAGTCCTTCATACTCTCTACATACAGGATATCGGGCAGCATTACTTTTATCATTTTACGGTCGGCCCTGAAATACACAAAAGATTCAGTTGATTTCTCCGCTGCCGGGGGGCGGTAATCGTTCCTGCTGCCGGCTGTTTCGCTGGCTTTGTTCACCGCTTTTAAAAACCGCTCAAACGTAATGGGCTTCATCAGGTAGTCAATGGCGTTCAGCTCATAGCTTTCAAGTGCATATTCAGAATAAGCGGTGGTGAAAATAACTTTGGGCGGATTTTGCAGGGCCTTTAAAAAATCGTTGCCGTTCAACTGCGGCATACGGATATCCAGGAAAAGCAGGTCAACCGGCTGCTGCTGCAGAAACGTAAAAGCCTGTATTGCATTGGCACATTCGCCGGATAACTGCAGCGTGGGTGTCTGCTGCACGTAGCGGCTGATGATATCCCGCGCCAGGGGTTCATCTTCTACTATAAGGCATCTCATTGGTAATGTGTCAGGCATGGGCGACAGTTGGATGAATGAATTTAACACCGGGCCGGGCTGCAGGAAGCTGCTCCAGTTCAAGCGCAAGGTTTACTATAAAAACTTCTTCTTCATTGTCGATGGTCAATTGGTATTTACCCGGATAGAGCAATGCCAGTCTTTGCTGCACATTCTGAATCCCAATGCCTGAAGACTGCTCATTCATTCGTTCCACACTGGCTTTTCCATTCAGCAGCTTCATCTGCAGTTGTTTGCCTGCCAGGCTTACCTGCAGGCTTATCCAGGGTTGCTCCAGCACGTTGCTGGTGCCATGTTTAAAACAATTTTCCACCAGGGGCAGCAGCAGTAGTGGTGAAATCTGCAGTCCATCTGTATTTTCCGGCAAATCGATGTGCAGATCCAGCTTGTTACCGTACCGTATTTTTTCCAGTTCGATATAATCGCGCAGCATTTTCAATTCTTTGGAAAGGGGCACCAGGGTCTGACCGCTTTCATACAGGATGAAACGGAGAATATCTGACAGACCTGCAATCAGGTGGGCAGCTACCGGTGCAGTATTTTGTGTATGAGAATAGATATTGTTCAGCGTATTGAAGAGGAAATGCGGATGCACCTGGGCTTTCAGCAATTGCAATTGGGCTGCCAGGTTTTCTTTCTGTAATTGCAGGTTGCGTTGCTCTTTTACATACCAGTATTTCATCAGTTTGATGGCAGCTGCAATGCCGCCAATGGTAATACCACCGCGCAGGCCCGCCATTAAAGAACGCGAAATGATGGCATGTTCCCGGTCAAAATAATTACCGGCAATACCCGCTGCGGCCAACTGCACCCGTAATGGATTGATCATATACTTTCCAACAAAACTGGATATGAATGCAGTGGCAATAAACAGCACAAATGTCCATAGGCCTGTAGCCAGGTATTTTTGACGCAGCAGGAAACGGGGTATCACAAAATACATCAGGCTATAGGCAAGAAACAGGTGACTGATCATAAAAATAAAAGACTCCATCATTGACATGCACAGGCTTTCCCAGTATTCAGATGCCCGGTTAATGGGCAGGAAGGAATACAAAAAGCCCTGGAATATCCACCAGAATACCCAGAAAGCGCCATGCCTTAATAAACGGTAGCGCCACTGATCAGAAAATATGAAGGGATGTTGTTGCATATTGCCTGCTATGAAATTACCACTACTATTGGTGGAATCACGCTGTACAGGTGTTAAATGCGCTATACGGTTTGTTTTGCGCGACGAACGGCTTTTATCAACGAAACCCACCGGCCGGGTGGGTTTCGTTTTTACTGTAACATGATTAGTTTAAGGCTTAACAGTCATGGTGGCAGTATGCTCCGCTGCATTTTGCTGGCTTGCCCATTGCAGCAATGAGGCTTCCAGCATGGCTTTTAATTTCATTTTTACTTTCGTTTTTTTGATGTTGAGGCGCGTGCCGCTGACCGTTGAAACTCCCACCAGCACATGTTCATTGTTGTAGAAACGAATGGTTGCCCTCTTTGGCTGCTGCAGCTGCGTTTCTGTTACCCAATAACCCTTGTCACTTAACCAGGCAGGTACCGGTGCGGCCTGCTGGCTAAATGCACTGAACGAAAAAAATAATATGATAATAACTGCCGGGCCGGACGCGATTTTCTTTTTCATGGTGGTTTATTTGAATGGTGATTCTTTGTTTCCATAAAAATAAAATACCCTTCTGCTCAAATTTTTGAATTGCGACAGGCCATGGCAGCAGAATGACAGACGAAACAAATAAAGGGATAAAAGAAAATACAGCAGGGATAACGGCCGGATCAGGCTATAAAATGGTTTAGTCGCGCATACAGACCCATCAACTTCTCACCATGAAAAGCAGGTGGTTAACAGGAAAACTTTACACGCTGCAAAGCTACTATTACTGGCAGTTCCACTAAGGATGCGGAAAAATGAATCTGCAGCCTGGGTACCTGTAACAGATTGGTAATATATATACACCCACTTTTAAAAACCATGCAGATCGGTAATATGAAGGCGTTATTATTAACTATACTGCTTTCCTGGAGACAGCAAGAGGGGAAGACGGGACTCGAACCCGCTACCTATTCCGGCTAAAGGCGGGAGGAAGCTGCCTCCCGCCTTTAGCGGTATACTTCCGCTTTTATGTTACTAATGTATAAATTTCAGCGTACATTAATAAACTGAATATCCTTAATATTAAATCCTCCCTGCTTTACATATACCCTCAACACATGCCGGCCTGCAGTAAAAGAAATATTCCCGGTAGCCAGCGATTGCCAGGTTTGCAATCCGCCCGTATTGGGAACGGACAAATTTTCGTGCAGGATTTTGTTTCCCTCTTTCAGCTGCATGCGTCCCTTATCATTGTCTGAAGCAAGGTTGAAAGCAAGTTGATACATCCCCTTTTGTACAATATTAACGGTATACTGCAGCCACTCCCCTTCTTCTATATCACTTACATAATAACTTTCTTCTGCGGCAGTATCTTTGTGGATATCCACCCCATCGTTCCTGTACACACGGCCACGGTTACCTGCTGATCTTTTCTGGGTAGAAATATGGTAGTCTGCAGTGTCGTTGTCGAAATAGGCCACGCCATTACTGCCCAGGTCATAATCAACAGCATAAATAATAACATTACCGGTAATCTTATTGGGTTTATACGGTTTGGCAGCTTTACTGAAAGGCTGGCGTATCATGGCGTCTATAACATCGCGGTGCAGCATATTATTTTCGAACCTGGTTGCAGCGGCCAACTCCATCAAGCCGCTATACACCGCTTCCTTTGCAGGGGGTGTTTTGGTTTCACCATTCCAGTAAGCCAGCAGGTCTGTATAGTTTTTATTTGACCTTACCTGTAGTGGGTTGTTGAAACCAAGTTTTTTCAGCGGCCACCAGGCCCAGCCAATATTGTTTTGCTCAAATAAGCGGATGGCTTCCGTAAACCACACATTGGAATTTTCGCCGGTTTCTCCCAGCCATACCGGTATATTATTTTCTTCGCGCATTTTCAGGATATGGCTGATGGATTGGACATCATTGTAATTCCAGTATTTATGAAAACTCAGCACCATATTGTTATCCCATGCGGGCAAAATGCCATTGTAATTATTGCCCCATCCATTGCCTTCTATGATAATGATATGTTTACTATCCACTTCGCGGATGGCGTTGGTAATATCCATCATCAATTGCCGCAGCGGCGCATTGCTTTTTTCCTTTAACCCATTCCTGTCGTTCAGGCTGTCCTGGAAACCCCAGTTGGGCTCATTAATAATATCATAGCCACCAATCCATGGTTCGTTGGCATAGCGGGTAGCCAATTGCTTCCACAAGGCAATCATCTTTTGGCGGTTGTCTGCCGATTGCCATAAAGACGGAGTGGCAGGATCCCGGTCGGCTATATTAAGATCGTTGCCCTGGCCGCCAGGTGCCGCATGCAGGTCAAGTATCAAATACATTTTATTGGCCTTGCACCAGGCCAGCAGGCTATCGGTCATGGCAAAACCTTTGGGCAACCAGGTCGTCTGGCCGGCCACCGGCTCTTCCTGTATGGGCAGGGTGTACAGGTTATAATGCATGGGCAGCCGCACCGAGTTAAAGCCCCATGCTTTTAATGCATCAATATCTTTTCTTGTAGTGTGATTGGCCAGCCATGCATCGTAAAAAGCGTTTGCGCCATCTTTACCAATGAGTGTATCTATGTGTTTCCTGATCTGGTTTTGCTGCTGCCAGCCATTCCGAAGTCCCAGCATATACCCCTCCTGCAGCATCCATCCACCCAGGCCAATGCCGCGCAGTAAAACATTCTGCCCCTTCTCATTGATTATCTGTTTGCCCTTTACTTTTAAAAAGCCCTGTGCATGAGTGTTGCTAAACAAAGACAGGATGAACAGGCTGCTAAGACCAATGTTTTTTATTGATGGCATTGTTGATTGATTTATTAGTACTAAAATCAGGATAGAGGTTCAGGACAGCGGTAACAGCTTTCGTTTGCTAACCGGGCGAAAGATGCCACCGTTGTCTGTTACGAAATATGAAAGCAGCAGGCACCGGAGGTAAGACTGCTTTCAGACCGGGTCTATATCCGGCACCACCTGCACGCTCCTGAATTTCTTGTCGGCATGCATCAGGGCGGTAGAGGTATAAATCAGCTGCTTGGCATGTTGTATTGTATTGCTGTCTTTGGGCAGTTTCAGCATCAGTTCCATCAGATACAGGTTGCGCACTTTGTTTACCACGGGTTGGGCCGGGCCAATCATGTAGCTTTCCAGGTAGGGCTTTAGCTGTGCTGCGAAAAAAAGCGCTGCGGCATTAACGGTATCTGCATCCTTGTGCCTGAACAGTAAATTAATGATTCGTGAAAAAGGCGGATAAAAAAACTGCTTCCTGCCTTCTATCTCTTCCAGGTAAAAACTATTGTAATCATGCTGCTGTACTTTCAGCAATACGGGGTGATGGGGATTGCGCACCTGCACCAGCACCTTGCCCTGTATGTCCTTTCGCCCGGCCCTTCCACTCACCTGTTCCATCAGCTGAAAGCCCCTTTCGTTTACCCTGAAATCGGTAAACCCCAAAATAGCATCGGCATCCAGTATGCCGACCAGCTCCACGTTTTCAAAATCAAGTCCTTTTACCACCATCTGTGTACCTACTAAAATATCAATCTTACCCTGTTCAAACAATTGTATCAGCGCATCGTGCCCATGTTTTCCCCTGATGCTGTCTGCATCCATACGGGCTATTTTTGCGTGCGGGAACAACTCCTGCAAAGCTTCTTCAATTCTTTCTGTACCAAAATTCTGCTGCGCAAACAAATGATTACCGCAGGCCTCGCAGGTATGCACCAGCGGGTATACCGTACCGCAATAATGACAAAGCAGCTTGCCCTTTGTCTTGTGATAGCTCAGCGATACATCGCATTGTTTGCAATGCGGTATCCACCCACAGGTCTGGCAGACCTGGTAAGGCGAGTAGCCCCGCCTGTTCTGGAACAATATTACCTGCCGCTGGTGTTCCAGGCATTGGGTAATGGCTTCCTGCAATACAGGCGAAATGATCACCTTGCTGCGATCGGGCATTTTTACCTGCCTGGTATCAATCATTTCAATGACGGGCATGGCAATATTGCCGTAGCGTTCATTCAGTTCTACCAGCACATATTTACCGGTAGCTGCATTGTAGTAACTTTCTATGGATGGCGTGGCGCTGCCCAGCAACACTTTGGCTGAAAACAGGGAAGCGAAATACACCGCAGCATCCCTAGCATGGTAGCGCGGTGCCGGATCCTGTTGCTTGTAAGAAGTATCATGTTCTTCATCGCAAATGACCAGCCCCAGGTTATTGAATGGCAGAAACAGGGCCGACCTTGCTCCCAACACAATTCTTGCCTCACCACTCTTCACCTTGTTCCATATCTCCACCCTTTCATTCTGGCTGAACTTTGAATGATAGATAAGAATATAACCGCCGAAATGTTTCTGCAACCTGCGTATAACCTGTGCCGTAAGCGCAATCTCCGGCAGCATATACAATACCTGCTGGCCATACTGCAGGGCCTGCTCCATCAGTTTCATGTACACCTGGGTTTTTCCGCTGGAGGTAACACCGTGCAGCAGGCAGACATTCTTTTGTTCAAAAGCGTTGCGCACCGCTTCCAGTGCAATTTCCTGTGCCGGGCTCAGTACAAAATCCATATTCATGTGCTGCGGCAATTGCTTTAATCTGTCTACCGATCTTTTGTCCAGCAGCAACACGTTTTTATCTGCCAGTCCTTTTAACTGTGCTGCGGAAGCGCCTGATTTTTTCAACAGCGCAGGTTGCGTTACCTCGCCTTCTGTTTTGGAGATATGCAGGAAAGCCAGCAGGAGTTCCATCTGTTTGGGGGCGCGGCTCCAGTTGTTCAGCAGTTCGCTTAATTCTTCATCCGTACCGTATTGCGGGTTCAGCAGCACATAGGTTTCCTTCTTCTCTTTATAGTTTTGCTTAAGCTCTTCCCATACAAAACAGATGCGTTTGTCTATCAGTCTTTTTATTACCGGGTATACATGGCTGGCATCCAGCACCTGCTGCACTTCGGCCAGTTTCAGTTCTTTTTTTATCAGCAATGCTTCTGCTACCAGGAACTCATCATTATCCAATCCGCTGAAATCATCTCCTGCTTCTTCATTGTACAGCAGGATGGTTTCGCTGCTGAGTTTAAAATGCGTGGGCAGGGCGGCCTGCATTACTTCGCCTTCGCTGCACAGGTAGTAATTGGCCATCCATGTCCACAGGCTTTGCTGCTGCGGAAAAATAATGGGCTCGGTATCCAGTACATTTAAAATTTCTTTGGGTGTAAAAGCGGCCGGCGCATCGGTATGCAGGCGTTTTACCAGGCCGGCGTATTTCTTATTTTTCAGTACCACTTCCACCCTGCAGCCCGGGGTGACGGCCGCCGCCAAATGCGGGGGTATGGCCCAGGTGTAATTGCGTGGCAGTGCCAGCGGAATGATCACTTCTGCGAAGAGGGTATTTTTTGTGGGGAATAGTTCGTTTGTATTAAGGATAATTTCTTCCAATTTAGATGCTTTTTTCAAATACGTATTTTCTTTTTTGCTTCGCCAAAAAAGAAACAAAAAAGGCGAC
>JANPGT010000593.1:0-12074 GCA_031424135.1 Chitinophagaceae bacterium | reverse complement strand
ACACTGATGGTATCCCTGCAGGGCTACGATTGGTTAAAGACACACAAACACCTGGTAGAGTTTTATGTGTTGCTGTTATCAACCCTGCTGGGTATGTTCTTTATGATCTCTGCAGGAAACCTGCTGATGTTTTACCTGGCGTTGGAACTGGCCAGCATACCACTGGCAGCCATGGCTAATTTCGATCTTAATAAACGCCAGTCTTCCGAAGCTGCCATGAAATACATTATTTCTTCTGCCTTTTCTTCGGGCCTCTTATTGTTTGGTATATCTATGGTGTACGGTACAACCGGTACACTTGTTTTCAGCGAGCTACCACAATACCTGCAGGGCAGCCCATTGCAGCTGCTTTCATTGGTATTGCTGCTGGCAGGTTTTGCCTTTAAAATATCAGTGGTTCCTTTTCATTTATGGACGGCCGATGTATATGAAGGTGCTCCTGTAACGGTGACCGCTTATTTATCTGTAGTATCCAAGGGCGCCGCGGTTTTTGTTTTTGTATTTGTACTTTATACGGTATTAAAGCCGCTGGCGGAAACCTGGTATCATATATTGTTTTTACTCAGTGTACTCACCATGTTTACGGGCAATTTATTTGCCCTGCGTCAAAATAATATAAAACGGCTGCTGGCTTTTTCTTCTATTGCGCAGGCGGGTTTTATCCTGGTGGGCATCAGCGGCAGTTCGCAGGCAGGGATGGCTTCGGTTATTTATTTTATCCTGGTGTATATCTTTTCCAACCTGGGTGCTTTTGGGGTAGTGTCTATTGTGAGTGCGCTTACCGGCAAAGAAAATACAGCAGACTATAAAGGTTTTTATAAAACCAATCCTTTCCTGTCGTGGGTAATGGCCATTTCGCTTTTCTCACTGGCAGGTATTCCGCCTACCGCAGGTTTCTTTGGTAAATTCTTTTTGCTGCTGGCAGGTGCAGGCAAAGGCAATTACTGGTTAATTGGTATTGCGGCACTGAATATGATTATTTCGCTGTATTACTACCTGAAGATGATAAGAATAATATTTATAGACAGGAATGAGCAGGAACCTATTGCAAAACTGCCGGTGCATACCTATCCAAAAATAGCTTTGCTGGTTTGTATGGCAGGTATTATTGTGCTGGGATTGTTCAGCCAGGTTTATGAATATATTTATTCGATAAGTATTGGCCTTTAGAGTTGTGAATTTTTACAGTTGAATTTATTATTATGGCGATTAACAAAAATCATGAGTTTGAAGATATAGAGGGCGTAAAATGCGCCGTTGTGGAAAAAAATGCGCCGCAGCAAAGGGTGGATTTTCTAAAAAAAATACTTGAATTCAATAAGTATACAGTGGTGGTAGCGGCCAGCCCTCCTCCAAAAGCCGCCGCCGCGGCACCCGCAGAGGGAGCTGAAGCAGCTGCCGCTCCACCACCGCCCAGCAGCTTTACGGTAGGCGTTACGGATGTAATGTTCAACGCTATCAACGCTGTATTTGGAAGGTTGCTGCATACACCCGACGGCCATGTAGTTACCCTTGCTTACTGGCAGCAAAAAGAAACGGTATCCCAGGATGAGATACCGTATTATGAAAAGAATATATTGCAATAAATAGCTGAAGCGCTTAATTATTTTCCCTGCAGGCTCTGTAAGTATTGGTCATAAGCGCAGCAATGGTCATGGGCCCAACACCACCCGGTACAGGCGTAATGAAACTGCATTTGGGTGCAACGGCTGCATAATCTACATCTCCCTTTAATGCAAAACCGCTTTTCTTACTGGCATCTGCCACACGGGTGATGCCCACGTCAATTACTATAGCACCTTCTTTTACCATATTGGCCTTCACAAATTCAGTTTTGCCCAGTGCCGCCACCAGTATGTCTGCCTTGCTGCAGATTTCGGCCAGGTTTTTTGTATGAGAGTGGCAAATAGTAACCGTGCAGTTGCCGGGGTTGGTATTACTGCTTAATAAGATGCTCATAGGTCTGCCTACAATATTACTTCTGCCTACCACTACTGCATTCATTCCCTTTGTATCAATTTTATAATGCTCCAGCAGCAACATTATACCGTAAGGAGTGGCCGGCACAAAAGTGGGCAGCCCCTGCACCATCCTTCCCACGCTCACCGGGTGAAACCCGTCTACATCTTTTGAAGGGTGAATACTTTCTATTACTTTCTCGTCGGAGATATGTTTGGGCAAAGGCAGCTGTACCAGTATGCCATCAATTTCGGGGTCGTTGTTCAGTTCTTCTACAATACCCAGCAATTTGTTCTCGCTGATATCTTCTTCCAGCCTGAAAAGCGAAGATTTGAACCCTATCTCATTACAGGCCTTTACTTTAGCGGCCACATAGGTTTCACTGGCCCCGTTGTTTCCTACCAGCACGGCTGCCAGGTGAGGAATTTTTTTGCCTTCTGTAGCCAGCTGTGCCACCTTAATTTTCAGTTCGTCGAAGATGGCTTTTGAGGTTATTTTTCCGTCTAAAATTTGCATGGCGCAAAGGTAGGAGCTCCAAAGAATGCGCCTCCATTTTTTAAAACTGTTTTTCTGCCGGCATTAATTTTTTTTAATAGCAGAACATCATCGTTTTTTGGTGATTTAGTTTTTTTTATTCATCTTAGCCAATGTTAAGGTTACGTTAATTTGATAATTGCTCCTGTTTGAATCCCATTATAAACCTTCCCTGGCTAATAATTAATTGATTTTTAATTAATTATAGAATTTTAGTTGCTGCTAAAGCCAATTCCTATTTAAATCCATCCCTGGTTTTCTGGGTGATTGCCCATCAATCACTTGAATTAACATTAATTAAAAAAACAAAACATGAGAAAATTCCTATCACTGTTTACAGTGCTGTCGTGCGCATTCCTGATGCTGCATGCCCAAACCCGCACATTCAAGGGAAAGGTAATGGATGAAAAAGGAAATCCTATTCCCTTCGCAACCATCAAAATTAAAGGCAAAAACACAGGGGTATCGGCAGATCAAAATGGCAATTTTGAGTTGCAGGTATTACCCAAGGCAGTTCTGGAAGTATCCGCAGTAGGTTTTGAGAATGTTGATGCTGCCACTGGCAGCGGCGAATCTATCAGGATTAGCCTCAAAAGTACCAATCAGCTGGACGAGGTAATTGTTACTGCCCAGGGTATACGTAAGAAATCCAGGGAAATAGGGTACGCCTATACGAAGATTTCCAACGAAGAAGTAAACAATGGCCGCTCGCCACAACTGGGTCAGGCGCTCTCTGGTAAAATATCAGGTCTTGCGGTTTACAATATCAACAACAGCGTAGACCCGCAGGTAAAGGTAGTGTTACGTGGTTACCGTTCTTTAACCGGTAACAACGAAGCGCTGGTGGTATTGGACGGTATGCAAACCACGTCTACCGTTTTATCAACCATTAATCCTAATGACATTGACAACGTTACCGTATTAAAAGGCGGTCAGGCAGCCACATTGTATGGTTCTGCAGGTGCCAACGGAGCCATCGTTATTACTACTAAAAGAGGGAGCAAAGGAAAGCTGAAAGTGGCTTATTCCAATGCTACCAACTTTGAGCAAATAAGCTTCCTGCCAAAATTCCAGACCAAATACGGTTCTGGCTCTCAGTATTATCCAATTGCTTTTGGACAGGCAGGGTACAGCAGCGACTACCTGGTGAGAATGGCAGCAAACTGGCGTCCTTATGAAAACCAGCAGTATGGTGATGCGTACGACGGCACTATGCGTCTTGCAGGTCGTACGCTGCAGGATAGCAGCCGTTTGGTTATACCTTATGCCGATGTGAAAAATGGCCGTAGAAAAAGTTTTGATGTCGGAGTTTCAGTAAATAACCAGGTCAGCTTCCAGGGGGGAGACGACAATAGCACCTATTATATGTCTGTTGAAAACCAAAAAATCAAAGGCATCGTTCCCCACGATGAGAGCCAGCGCACCGGTGTCCGGTTAGCAGCCACCCGGCAGCTGGACAGGTTGAGTACCGGCTTTAATATCAGCTATACCCAGGCGGACTACGACCGTACTACCTCAGATTTTTATAACGATATTATTAATACAGGTTCATGGGTGCCTGTGTACAAACTGAGAGATTGGCAGAATGATAAATTTGCCAGTCCGAACGGTTACTATAACGACTACTACAATAATCCCTACTTTAACGCAGACAACAACCGCGCAAAATACAAAGACGCTAACGTACAGGGTAACCTTAACCTGAATTACAAAGTAACATCCTGGTTAAATATTTCTGAGAAGATTGGCGTAATGAACAATTCACGTACCGGCAAAAACACCACCGGTAAATTTCTTTACAACGACTGGGCAAAGCAAACAGCCTACATTGTAGCTCCCTGGAACCACGATGACGATTACCCCGGGATCTACAGGGCCATTTCTGATATACTTGGTAGTGTATCCGATTATTCCACCACAGAAAATGTTATCAATAACGAATTCCAGTTCCAGTTTAATAAGACATTTGGTAATTTCTCCAACAAACTTGTGCTGGGTTCCAGCGTTTATCAGCGTGGCACAAAGTCTATTGGTGTAAACTCCAGTTCAATTGTAGTGGCAGATGTATACAATGTATCCAACAGGCAGGGTGAATTAACAGGGGGTGAGTCTAATACCCTGGAACGTAAATACGGTTACTATGCGGATTTAACCACCAACTACAAAGACTGGCTGATCCTGAATGGCTCATTCCGTTACGATTTCACCTCACGCTTTTATAAAAGCTACAGGGCCACAGACATGTACTCATTTCCTTATTATGGTGTTGGATTGTCTTTTATTCTTACCGATGCCATTCCTACCCTTCGGGGTAAGGTGCTGAACTATGCCAAGGTGAGGGCCAACTACAACTATAACGGTAATGATAACGTGCCTTTGTATGGCCTGGATCTTAACTATCCCAACGGCGCAAATTTCCCGTTTGGTAACACAGTAGGTCTTACAGTGGGCAATACGCTGCCAGACGCCAAATTGAAACCAGAGTTTGTAAGTTCTTATGAAGTAGGTGGCGAGTTTCAGCTGTTCAACAACAGGGTAAATATTGACGTGGCTGCATATACACAACAGTCTAAAGGCCAGGTAATAACTGTGAAAATACCTAACTCTACAGGTTTCTCAAGCTTGCTTATCAACGTGGGTGAGACAAAGAACTGGGGTTACGAAGCTGATCTGAAAGTACAGATAGCAAGGGCTAAAAAATTC
Organism: Chitinophagaceae bacterium; assembly: GCA_031424135.1. GTDB lineage: Bacteria > Bacteroidota > Bacteroidia > Chitinophagales > Chitinophagaceae > JACMLD01. Next base: position 6,878 of record JANPGT010000593.1, on the reverse strand, counting down.
AAATGGGATGTTAACCTGCGTTATTCTTACAACGATAATAAAGTGGTGGATTTGTATCCCGGCATTAATGAGTTCCAGTATGGCGGTTATTCTTATGCAACTTCCAATATCATAAAAGGTTCCCGTTATCCTTACTTGAAAACAGATGGCTATGTATATGCTACAGACGGTTCCGGTCGTCGTATGGTAAATGCTACAACCGGCTACCCGCTTCGCAATACAACACTTACCGGCAGGGGCGGAACCCTTCCAAGAAATATCCTGGGCGCCGGGTCTAAAATGTCTTATGGCGATTTTGCCCTGGCCTTCAATTTTGAATACCGCGGCGGAAACTACACTTACAGTGACCTGGGACGACAAATGACCTTTACCGGTTCTGGTCAATGGACAGAAAACAGGGGCACCCAGATATTCCCTAATTCTGCCTATACCGATGCTTCGGGCAAAATTGTACCGAACACTACTTTAAACGTGCGTGAGCCTGAGTATGCGTTATGGGTAAGTAATTACCGCCTTATTTCTGAAAATTTTGTTACGCCAGCCTGGTTTATCAAACTGCGCGATATCAACCTGTCTTACACTGTTCCCACAAGGCTGATCACCAAAACAAAAGTGTTTACAGGCGCCAATATCGCCATTTATGGAAGAAATCTTTTCACCATTGTAGATAAGAGCAATTACTATACAGATCCTGAATACAGCTACACTACAAAAGGTAACCTGGATCTTTTCTCCAGCAATGGCCTGGGTATCAATAACACCGGGCAAACGCCTCCTGTAAGACAGTATGGCTTTAATGTTAATCTTGTATTCTAGTATGCTCACCTCAAGAAAAAATTCAGATATGAAACAAAAACTTTTTTACACTATCATAATAGTAGCTGCGTTTGCCGGGGCGGGTTGCAAGAAATCGTTTCTTGACATCAATACAAATCCCAATGCATTGCCTACTGCTACGCCCAGCTTTGTATTTACCAATGCACTCAATGTTACTGCCAGCAACATGGTTTCTCCAAATGAACTGGGTTCATATTGGGCAGGCCAGTGGACGCAGTCTGGTGGTTATATCTTAAGTACGCAGCAATTTGCTTACCAGTATACAGATGGTGATTTTAATTACTGGGACGGTTTTTATGATAACCTGTACGACTATAAATATGTACTGGCTAATGCAGATGCCAACAACCAGAAATTTCTTAAAGGTCCGGCAAGGGTAATGCAATCTTTATTGTATCAATACCTGGTAGATATGTACGGTGCTGTTCCATTCAGTGATGCCTTAAAAGCAACCGGCTCCCTGGCACCTGCTTTTGATGATCAGAAGGCGGTTTATGAAGGTTTGATCAAGCAACTGGATACGGCCATTGTTGAATTGAAAGCAAATCCGTTTGCCAGTGCCTTTAACAGCTCAGATTTGGTATTTAGCGGCAACACTACCAAATGGATTCAGTTTGCCAATTCATTAAAATTGAGAATACTCATTCACCAGTCAAGAATCGCTGGCAGAGATGCGTACATTACAGGTGAAATAAGTAAAATTATTACAGAAGGTACCGGTTTTGTAACTGGTGCTGAAGTGGGTATCGGCGGAAGCTCTTTCTTCCTGGCCACTGCGGGTAAACTCAATCCGGTTTATGACCGCTGGGGGTATGATGCCAATGGTGCTAAAAGGGCATTGAATAATTTTCCAAGGTTAACCAAATTTATGGTAGACGGTTTGAAAGCAACTGCAGATACCTTCCGTTTAAAAAAGATTGGCTATGCAATTGGTGGCGAAAGCAGCGGAAACCCTGGTGTTAGTGTAAATGCAGAGGTGGCCAGTAACTATGTGGGTATTCCGTTTGGCGCACCAGCCTTCCTGCCCGCGGGTACGTCTTCACTGGGGCCAAGCCTGCTTACTAAGGGTGCGTATAACAAACCCTATATTTTGTTTACCGCTTCAGAGGTGCAATTCTTATTGGCCGAGGCAAAACAGCGGTATGGTACCGCTGTAAACCTGGCAGGTACTGCCCAATCCTATTATGAAGAAGGCATTACTCAATCTTTCCGCGTGCTGGGTGCGGATGTCACTAAGGCCGCGCAATTAAAAACCAGTGGTATAGTTAATGCAGACTGGAGCGCCTCTCCCAATAAACTGGAAGCGATTGCTATTCAGAAATGGATTGCCCTTAACAACTTTAATGGTCTTGAAGCATGGACAGAATACAGAAGAACCAACCTGCCTGTTACACCACAGGCAAGTACCGTTACTTCTGCAGACAGACCATTACGTTTATTCTACCCTAATACAGAAAAAGGTTCCAACGTAAATGTGGCTGCACAGGGTGCCATAGATGTATTTAAAACACGTCTTTTCTGGGACGTAGATTAAAAATTAGAAAAGTCTTTTATAATTTAGCTAAAGGAGGCTGTCTCAAAATCGGGGACAGCCTCTTTTTTTTAGTTATCAGTAGCGGTTTATGAACCGTGCAAGTGAAGAAATAATGTTTTTGCCGGGTCCACTGCTTTGTTCTGAAAGGCATCGGGAAAATGTCGGATGAAATTGCCGAATTGGTAAATTGTCACAGCATTTTATAGCTGTCTCGGTATTGATGGCAAAATTCCTTTCCCAATTTATTTCCTTCTGCAAAACTTCTCTTACATTTAGGTACAAACCTTTCCTTGAAAAAGTTAACGATAGCTCTCCCGCTACTGTTGGCAGGATATTTCATGTACTGTCAACCCTCCCGTTCGCCGCTGTCCGCACGGTATACTTCTATGGGCGCTTACAGCAAAAATGTCAGAGACGCTTTTTCCGGCAGTATTAACCAGGCTTCCCTGGCACAAGTGAAATACGCTGCAGCGGGTGTATATGCTGAACGCAGGTTTATGCTGCAGGAACTCAGCAATTTTTCTGCTGCCATTGCCTTGCCTTCCAAACTGGGTGGTTTTGGTATTGCCGCCAGGTATTTTGGCGCCCAAAATTTTAATACTTCGCAGCTGGGCCTTGGCTATGGAAGGAAGCTGCACGATAAGATTGATATCGGTGTACAGTTCAATTATAATATGATCAGGCTGGCGGGTTACGGCAGCGCCGGTGTGGTAAATTTTGAAGCGGGCACCCTTATTCATCTTACCGATAAACTGCACATGGGACTACATGTGTACAATCCGGCAGGAGGCAAGTTTGACAAAATGGGGACTGAAAAACTGGCGTCTGTTTATACCGCCGGCTTCGGCTACGAAGTGTCGCCACTTCTTTTTATCAGCACCGATATCAGCAAGCAGGAGGATCAGCCCGTAAATATAAATGCCGGTATGCAATATGTTTTTGCAGATCATTTTTTTACAAGGCTGGGCATTGCCAGCAGTACCGGCAATTATTTTTTGGGGCTGGGGGTGCAATGGAAAAGCTTCAGGCTGGATGCGGTGAGCAATTGGCAGGGTCAGTTGGGCTTTACACCGGCGCTGATGCTGCTGTTTAATTTTCATTCACCTGCACAAACACCGCAAGATTGAGAAATGCTTTGCTGCTATATTTTTTTTTGGTGCTGGGCGTCACCGCAGCTTCCCAGGAAAAGGAAAAGATAACGGAGACGACAGAACAGCGATTGGAAAGCCTCGCAGAAACGGATGCCGCTGCCGCAGAAGATGATGCTTACCAGCAGCAACTGTCTCATTTTAAAAAACATCCATTGAATATTAATACGGCCGAAGCAGATGAACTGATGTCACTGTCAATACTGAATGCATGGCAGGTAGAACAATTGCTTGCTTACAGGAAATTGCTCGGCAAACTGATTAACCGGTACGAGTTACAGGCCATTCCCGGCTGGGACCCTTTGATTATAAAACAACTGCTTCCTTATATCACAGTAGCAGGTGATAAAACAATAGCAGAAAATATAAAAGAAAGATGGCATGGCGGAGACCAGTTATTACTGGCCCGCTATGCACGCATGCCCGAAAAATCAAAAGGGTATGATGCTTCTGCAACGCCGGCCCCTAACCACTACCTGGGCAGCCGCGACAAACTGATGCTGCGGTACACTTACCGTTACAAAAGTCTATTGCAATGGGGGCTGGTGGCTGATAAAGATGCGGGGGAACAATTTTTTAAAGGTGCGCAGCGCCAGGGTTTTGATTTCTATTCCCTGCATTTTTTTGCACGCCAATTGGGTATTGTTAAATCGCTGGCCCTGGGCGATTTTACCGTCAATTTCGGCCAGGGCCTGGTGCAATGGCAAAGCCTTGCGTTTAAGAAAAATGCTGATGTACTGAGCATCAAGCGGCAGGCAGCTGCTTTGAGACCCTATAGTTCTGCAGGCGAATATAATTTTCACCGCGGTGCAGGCATTACACTGCAAAAAAGAAAATGGGAGGCTACCCTGTTTGCTTCTTACCGGCGCATTGGCGCCAATCTGGTAGTGGATTCTTTGACGGACGATGGAACAGCTTCTTCTTTCCTTACCAGTGGCTATCACCGTACAGCCGCAGAAAATGAAGACAGGAGCAGCCTTGGGCAAATCGCCGGGGGCGCCAATATTCAGTATAAGACCAGCCGGTGGCATGCAGGTGTGAATACGGTAGGGTATCGTTTTTCAAAGCCCATTCAAAAATCACAAGCTCCTTACCAACACTTTGCGCTGCAGGGAGCATCCTTTATCAACAGCAGTATTGATTACAGCTACACGTGGCGCAATATTCATTTGTTTGGTGAAGCGGCCATTGATAGAAATTACCAAACGGCGTTCTTACATGGCGCCGTCATCAGCCTGGATGCAAAGGCCGCTGTTTCGCTGTTGTACAGAAATATCAGCAGGAGCTACCAGTCTGTAAACACCAATGCATTTACTGAAAATGTGCTGCCTGTAAACGAAAATGGTTTTTATGCGGCTGTTTCGCTGCAGCCGGTAACGGGCTTGCGGCTGGATGCCTATGCTGATGTTTTTAGGTTTCCATGGTTAAAATACAGGGTAGACGCAGCTTCCGGTGGCCGCGATTATTTGCTGCAGGCAACTTATACCCCGGCTAAGCACGTAATAATCTATACCCGGTACAGGAACGAAACTAAAACGATAAACCTGCCCGCAAATGAGCTGGTAATGGCCGGCACAGGCCCGGTGGCAAGGCAATCACTGCGCATGCATACCAGCATACAAATGAACAGCCAGTGTATGCTTCGCAACAGGGTAGAGCTGGTATGGTATAATATAGACGGACAGGCGCCTGGGCAAGGCTTTCTCTGTTATATGGAAGGCAGCTACAAACCGGCCTTTGCGAAATGGCTTATTGCCGGCCGCCTGCAGTATTTTGAAACCAGCGGCTACAACGAAAGGGTATATGCGTATGAAGCAGATCTTCCGTACAATTTTTCCATACCCTTTTTTTATGGTAAGGGAATGCGGTATTATTTTAACCTGGGCAGAACGGATATTCCGCTGAGAAGGCATCAGCAACGGCCAACTACCCTGGACATTGGCCTACGGTGGGCGCAGACCATTTACCCGGGTAAAACTTCTACCGGATCGGGCCTTGACGAAACCAATGGCAACCACCGTTCAGAATTAAAAGTCCAACTTATCTTGATGCGCTGATTTTTAGAAAATTTCTTGCAGCGTAATCATTTTATGACCTGTCATTAAAAAGCAGTTAATTAATCATGCTTTTAACGAATTATTTACAAAAGTTCAAAGCATGTAATAATTTTACCGCTCTCTGAAAAATTAAAACTATAAGCGTATGAGAAAATTGTGTATGTTCTTATGTATGCTGTGCTTGTTTGCCATAACAGCATTCTCACAAACCAGGGCAATCACTGGAATAGTGAGGGACGCAAAGGGAGATCCCGTTCCTTTTGCCAGTGTTAAAATTAAAGGTGGAAAGACAGGTGTGTCTGCCGATGCCAATGGTCAGTTTACCATCAATGCAAAGCAGGGCGATGTGTTGGTAGTGTCTGCTACAGACATTACTGCAAAAGAAATCACCGTAGGCGCGGGCAATAGCGTAGAAGTGTCTGTCATCAGAACGCAGGCCAGCCTTAGTGAAGTAGTGGTGACAGCTTCCGGTATACGCCGGCAGGACAAGGCGCTGGGCTATGCCATCAGCAAAGTTGACCCCGATGCACTTTTGCAGAAATCTGAGCCCGATATGCTGAAAAGCCTGCAGGGCAAGGTAGCCGGTGTAGACATCAGGTCTTCACAGGGTACGCCAGGTGCAGCCACCCGTATTCAAATCAGGGGTAATTCATCTTTTCAGAGTACACAGCCACTGATTATTGTGGATGGTGTGCCTTATAGCAATACGCAGCTCACTACCAGCAGTCAGACAAGCGGTGGTACAGCTTATGGCAGCGGTATTGCCAATCTTGACCCCAATGACATCGCCTCTATGAACGTACTGAAAGGCGTTGCCGCCTCTTCTTTGTATGGCTCAAGGGCCGCTGCAGGTGTGGTGGTAATAACTACCAAATCGGGAAGTGCCTCAAGGGGTAAAAAAGGCGTGGGCATTAATGTAAGGTCTTCAGTGTCCTGGGAGAATGTGGCTAACCTGCCCAAATACCAGAATGATTACGGTACCGGTGCACAGTTTGGTTATTCCAACTCAAACGGTTCCTGGGGCCCGGCTTTCAAAAACCTGGATTCTATTCCTGCCTGGCCCGATTATAAAGCAGCCTATCCTGAACTGTTCCCTTCTGCAAATATTAAGTACAGGGCTTATCCCAATAACGTAAAAGACCTGTTCAAAACCGGTATGCTGTATGAAAATTCAGTTGGACTTACCGGCGGCGACGACAAAAGTTCAGTGGCACTTACGCTGTCTAACCTTAGCCAGAGTGGTTATGTAGAAAACTCTGATTATGGAAGAAACAATGTGGGTTTGGGTGGCCAGACTAAATT
>JANPGT010000592.1:0-1523 GCA_031424135.1 Chitinophagaceae bacterium | reverse complement strand
CGCGAAGCAAAAGAAGGTGTAGTAATTGCACAAACCACTGCCGATAATAAAACCGGCCTGGTAATCTGTGTTAGTTGCGAAACTGACTTTGTAAGCAAGAATGCAGATTTTGTGGCTTTCACACAAAGCATTGCTGATGCTGCCATTGCCAACAACGTAAAAACAGTGGAAGAACTGAATGAAGCAACTGTGAATGGTGTTAAAGTATCGGAACTAATCAACGACAAGCTGGCTTCTATCGGTGAAAAAATCGGTATCAATAAATTTGAAAGAGTAGATGCTCCCTATGTAGCAGCCTACATCCACGGTGCATACCGTATGGGCGTGCTGGTAGGCATGAGCAAAGAAGCAAAAGAAGCCGGCAAGGATGTGGCCATGCAGATTGCTGCTATGAACCCCGTTGCGGTAGATGCAGCTTCTGTACCTGCTGCTACCATTGCCCGCGAAAAAGATATCATTGTGGAACTGATGAAGCAGGATCCTAAAATGGCGGGTAAAACCGATGATATGCTGGCAAAAATTGCGGAAGGTAAAATGGGCGCTTTCTTCAAAGAACAAACACTGCTGGCGCAGGCATTTGTAAAAGATGCCGGTAAAACTGTGGGCGACTACCTGAAATCTGAAGGCGATGTAAAAGTTACTGAATTCAAAAGAGTAGCTTTAGGATAATACTTGCATGATAAATGCAGCTGAAAAAGGGAACTGTAAAGGTTCCCTTTTTTTATGCCTGCAAGCGCAAAAGTTGAAATGAAAAGGTAAAAATTTATACGGCAACCAGGTTGGGACCTAGGTATTTATCTTTAATAGCGGGGAGCTGTAAAAATGTTTATTAAACAGCTTTAATATGCCCGCACCAATAACGGCCCCCAGAATATTCAGCAGGATATCGTCAATATCTGCAATGCCTATGCGAAAAATATACTGCGTAAGTTCAACGCCACCGCTTATTATTGCTGCTATCACTACGGTTTTCCAGGGTTCTTTTATCTTAAAAAAGAATACCAGGAAAAAAGGCAGCGGCACAAACAGCCCGATATTGCCCAGCAGGTCTGTAAGAAAATTCCATCTTTCGAAAGCCGACATGCTGTGATAGTAAGACAGGTCCTGCAGTTTTTGCCTGAAGGGAATAAGATTATGGGGAAACCTATGCCGCGTAAGTGATGGCCTTGGCCTGCGTCTTGCCAGGAAGAAAATATAAAAAAGAACCGCGAAGTAAAATATCCCGGCCGTTCTCAGCATTGCTTTTAATAGCATATCGTAAAAATAGCAATATGTGATTAGATGGAGAAATGTTTGAAACAATATTCAGGCCAGTAAGACCTGTTAAATAATTATTAACCAGTCACTTGTTGATTGATCGGTATAATTATAGAAACAGCCATCCAGCGTGTTATATTTTAACAGGGATTGGGAGGCTTAGCTGCAAATGCCATTAATAAAGTTGCAGGCATTGACATGCCAGATACAGACAAATGACCGCTGATAAAAAAACAGCACCTGATTTTGCCTGCTTGTACATTTTT
>JANPGT010000591.1:0-4261 GCA_031424135.1 Chitinophagaceae bacterium | reverse complement strand
AATGCCAGAAAATTATCGATGAGGGCATCTGATATCTGGTCGGCCACTTTATCCGGATGGCCTTCAGAAACACTTTCTGACGTAAACAAATAAGGCATAGAGAAAAATTGTTTTTAATGAATAATAATGCGGTTAATAACTGAAAAAGCAAAGAAAGCAGGCGTTTGCACCGCGGTCAGGGTTTTCAGCTGCGCAAAGATAAACGCCGGCTCAGATTTTTGAATAAATAATTCTCAGGCGAAGCTTTTTTGCTGCATCGGGGTAACTACCGCCCCCTACTACAACACGACCGGCCCCTATCTGGCTGTTTACGCCAAAGGGATACTTGATATAGCCATACTGCAGATCCTTGTAGTACGGTGTCAGGAAATAAGGTGCGTGCAGCCGCAGGGTGTATACCTGCTCATTACGGGTTAGTACGCCCTGTACATAGCGCGTAAGGGTAAAGCGGTAAGTATCATCTGCGGGCCTCAGTGGGCCGCCAAATTCAAGAATGTTATAAGTGTTGTTTTCTGACCGGAAATCATAATTGGGTATGGTGATAATCCGGTTGCTATTGGCAGAATCCACGGCATCCAGAAACAGCAATTGAGGAGGAATCAGAGTCGCGTTGAGCGAGGTCACAGCTGCATCCCGCTGCACTATCAGTTCAGCCCGGTGTACCACACGGTTACCCAGGCCTTTGAGCCCAGGGATTTTCAGACTGGCATAGGAACCAGGTGCCGACTGAATATAGAGATAAGGATCGTTGGGATTGGCATTGGCTACATTGGAGGCATAAGCACCCCCGGGGGTACGTTTTACCGTGTTGGCCTGCATATAGGGTGCAAAAGTAAAATTAGTGCGCTGTGCGCTGTCTGCATTGCCACCTTTCTGGCCCCTGTAATAAATAATCAGCTTCGAATCAGCCGCCTGCATGTTAAAATATACCAACGCCTGCCCGGCGGTAGCGCCAATGGCAAGACCTTTAAATTTAGTCCTGAAAGTAGAATCGTTATTATAAGCAGCACCAGCTATGGTGTCAAAACCTGCCAGCTTCTGGCCCAGGCTGATATTAAGCCTTACCCGCAGCACGCTGAAAATTTTGGCAGTATCCGTTTTAAAAGGCGCATATATGCTGTCGTTCAGTTTGGTAATGTCAATACTGGTATTGGCCAGTTCGGGTCCTGTCAGCGGAAACTCAGGAGAGCTGATACGGTAACCGGCTACTGAATCTTTGAAATCTGCTGCAGGATCAATCTCACTTACCGTAATGTTCAGCGGGGTTAGCGTATCTCCATACACAGATTTATAAGAAAGCATCAGTACTACCGAATCAATCGCTTTTACACTGTCTTTGCTGGTAAAAGGATGACTGGTACCATAAGAAGGAGAAACGATTTCATTGTAGATAGTGGCTTTTGTAGATCCAAAATTGGGATCAGTAAGCGTACCCAACGCATGGTCTTCGGTGTAGGTAATGGCAGTAGTATCTGCCAGGAAATCATTGTTGGTGATAACCTCCAGTGTAGTATCAAAAGTATTTACATTGTCTACTACCGGTATAAGATCGCTGCCCAATGCAGTGGTGTCTATTTTGGCGCAGGAAAATTCAATAAAAGCTACAGAGAATAATAAAAGAAAAAATAGATACAACTGCTTCACAAGCTACAAAAATTAGAAGGTGTTACGAATGCTGACTACTTGGCAAGGTCGGTATAGAGTTGCAAATAGTCTGTTAAATCGCTCTCGGCATTGTACGCAAGTACTTTCTTGCCTTTTACTTTACCGAACTCATCCACCAGTTTCTTTTCAATTTTTTCAGCACCAAATGTAATGGCATCTGCATGTGCAGCACCTCCCCTGAACATGGCCGTATTGTTGGCGTCTTTAAACAATTCCAGGTCTTTGTCTTTCAGTATAGCGGCGTTAATATTGGCCACTTTCAGGAAATCGCTGCCCAATTTTTCTTTAAACGTATTCTGGCCTATAGAAAAAACCACCTTGCTGTGCGAAAAAACAGGCTCTTTTTTATACACCGTTTTTAAATACAGGGGGATTAATCCGGTCATCCAGCCGCTGCAATGAATGATATCGGGTGGCCATCCAAATTTTTTCACCGTTTCCAATGCACCTTTACAGAAAAAAACGGCCCTTAAACCATTGTCATCAAACCATTTTTCCTTTTCGTCATGAAAAATGTATTTGCGCTTAAAGAGGTCTTCATTATCAAGAAAATATACCTGCAGGCGGGCATTGGGAAGAGAAGCCACTTTAATCTGCAGGGGATAATCATCGTTGTCTACAGAAACATTGATACCAGAAAGCCTTACTACCTCATGCAACCGGTGCCGGCGCTCGTTAATAACACCGAAGCGGGGCATTATGCACCTGATTTCAAAACCACTGTCATTTGATTTGATGGCCAGCTTATTGACGATCTCGGAAAACTCTGTCATTTCCAGGTAGGGAGACATTTCGCTGGCTATGAATAAAATTCTTTTCTTTGTTGACATTCGTGGCTTAAATTAATGAGCAAAGAGTTTAAAAAAAACGTGGGCAAAGGTACAACTTTAAAACCGAAAATCAGTATCAGCCTTCATTTCATAGCAAAATAGTATGATTCTAATCAAAAAAACAGCGCATTTAGCAGCCCTGCTTTCAGGCCAGCGGAATCCTGAGCATTCGATTGGCTTTGTGCCTACCATGGGCGCCCTGCATGAAGGACATCTTTCATTGCTGGCCGCTTCGAAACAGGCCAACCACCTTACCCTGGTCAGCATTTTCGTCAATCCTGCACAGTTTAATGATAAAAAGGATTTTGAAAAATACCCGGTTACCATTGAAAAGGATATTGAACTGCTGGTAGCCGCCGGCTGTGATGCCCTTTTTCTGCCTTCCGTAGAGGAGATGTACCCACTGGGGTGGGACCAGCCGCAGCCGTACGCGCTGGGTTACCTGGAAACCCTGCTGGAAGGCAAATACAGACCGGGCCATTTCCAGGGGGTATGCCGGGTGATGAACAGGCTGCTGGACCTGGTACAGCCAAGCAATCTCTATATGGGACAGAAAGACTACCAGCAATGCATGGTGGTAAGTCGCCTGCTCGGCATCATTCGCTCTGCTGCACAACTGCATACCTGCCCCACCCTGCGCGAGACTGATGGCCTTGCCATGAGCAGCCGCAATACACGCCTTACTGAAGACGAAAGAAAAAATGCGGTGGCTATCTATAATACGTTAATGTTTATAAAAAACAATATTCAGGCGGGCGATACTGCAGCGCTGATTAAAAGCAGCGAAACCGTGCTGGTACAAAACAATTTCAGGATAGATTATGTTGCTGTTGCAGATGCACAAACGCTGGAACCGGTTACCAGCTGGGATGGCGTACAGAAGATAGTGGCATTAATAGCCGCTTTTCAAAACGAAGTCCGGCTGATTGATAATATGCTGTTGCATTGAACCACGGAGCCACTGAGTACACTGGAGAAACACGGAGATTGGTTTTTGAAGCGCATCGTGGAGTGTATCCCGCGTGCATTATCATTTAAAGAAATTCTCCGTGTACCTCTGTGCCAATGTGCCTCCGTGGTTCACAGGTTCAGAAAAAACAGATAGCTTGCACGCATTAAAATACCTTTTATGGAAATTGAAGTACTGAAATCAAAAATTCACCGGGCTACCATCACCGAAGCGAACCTGAATTATGTGGGAAGCCTTACAGTGGATGAAGACCTGCTGGACGCAGCGAACCTGATACCCAATGAAAAAGTGCAGGTAGTAAATGTAAACAACGGCAGCCGCATAGAAACATATATCATAAAAGGCAAAAGAGGCTCCGGTACCTGCTGCCTTAACGGCCCCGCGGCCAGGCAGGGCGCTGTGGGTGATATTGTAATTGTTATTTCTTATGCCCGTATGGCTTTTGAGGCGGCAAAAACATTTACACCCTGGATTGTTTTTCCGAAAGAGGGAAACAGGCTGTAACCAGGAGGCCGCTTGCTGGTAGCTTCTACCGGCAAACTGCTGGTCCGGCACCAATGTAGATGATGGGGGAAGACAGATAATAAGGAACTGTGAACTACGAACCAATCGAATTATGAATAAAAAAATACTCAGCCTGTTGCAGTACCTGCTCTTTTTTGGCCTGGCTGTTTTTTTAGTCTGGTGGAGCCTCGGTAAAATTGAACACAAAGACTGGCTGGATATAAAAGGCGCCTGGTTAAGGGCAGATTTCTGGTTGCTGATTCCCGTAGTGTTGATACTGCTGGCCTCTCAC
>JANPGT010000590.1:0-16158 GCA_031424135.1 Chitinophagaceae bacterium | reverse complement strand
CACTGGAAAAATATAATTATCTGTCTCACCAGATGAGTTGCCATGAGTACTGATAATATTTCGCATGTCATCATTAATGTAAACAGTCACAGGCATAGGATTAGTTCTTGAGGTGAGAATTGTTTTTGCGCGATCAAATGTCAGGAATTCACCGTCAATATTTTTGAACTTTAGACTTAGCAAGTCTTTTGGATTCATGCCATTTCCAAAATAGCAAAACAACCATAGGCTTTTAGCCAGTTCTTCATTTTCGGAAGTTGTTTTATAGTAATAGATTTTACCGATGTCTTCCAGGGAAAGGGCCTTTTTTATTTTTTTCGAACTGGGAATTACATATTTCCTTCTTCCAAAAGGATAACAATTTGCCTTTTTAATAATGTCCTGCGCATCAGCTTCATTGAATATCGCTCTTAAGTTTCGCAAAATCATTCCTATTGTAGTCTTAGAGCGATTTTTTTCAAGCATCCAAAATTCATAGGAACGGAGAAAACTCACCGTTATGTCTTTAAAGCGCATATTGCCGGCGAATTTTTTTAGTGACTCATAACTGTCACGATATTTTAATGCAGTGCCTATTCGTTTCTGTGTCAATAGCTGAATGATGTAAGAGCAATACACTCCCGAAACATATCCTTCAGGATGGGTTTCTTTCAAAATTTTGAATCTAGGATAGTATTCCGACAAATCCAAATCCTTAAATTCTTCAATAGGTAATGGATTAAAAGCACGTGTCTTTTTACTTTTGAAGGCGGAATGGTTTGATACAAAATGTCTATTGAACTTATCAAAATTAAAGGGTTCAAGGCTTTTCAGCATATTCAAAGCATTTTGTTCAACCGCGCGTAGGCAGTCGCGAATTTTTTGTAAGTCCGGATGTATGTTCGGGGCTTTTAATTTAGAAAAATCTTTCGAGGATAAATCATAAATTGTTGGGTAGTCGCGTGTTCTTCGGTTGTCTGTAACTCTTAATTTTACGGGATAAACATTGGTTGCTTTAATTCTCCTCGTGTCGAGGATGATTTTGATGGATACTGCCATAATCTGTTTTTTCAGGTTCACGATATTCTTTACTCTTCTCAGATTTGCAAACGTATTTGCGAACAAACCACCAGTTAACTAAAAAGTAACTGCGATAAATCAAAGTTACAATAGAGGGTTAATATACTGAAAATCAAATTGTTAGTTAAATTGCGCAAAGTTAGATTAAGTTACATTAAGATGATTTACCTTCTTAAAATCCTGTTCGCAGCAATGCGAGTGACGGTTCAACTCCGTTCCTGGGTACTTATTTGCAATTATTTATGATAGGCTTCCAATTGGGAGCCTTTTTCATTTTGCTTCCGGTAATATTCCTTTAATTAAATGAAAAAAGTTTTTAATCATAAAAACCATATTTCAATAAATGATGTCAGCTGTGAAGTCCAGCTTTTATAAGGAATATCACAGCGCTGATCACTTGTCTGTACCGGACTTTGGCGCGGATGTTGTTCTCATCTTAATAATATATTCAGAGGGAAGCATATTGTATTTTGCCTTAAAGGTTTTTGCAAAATATTTTGGTGTTGCAAAGCCTACTGAATATGCCACCTGCGACACATTCAAATCACCGTTTTTTAGCAGCGCTGCTGCCTTTTCTAATTTAACGGAACGGATATATTCCACCGGCGTTTTCCCGGTAAGTGCAAACAGTTTGTGGTACAGCGTGCTCCTGCTCATCCCAAGCTGGCGGCTCAGGCCATCCACCGATACTTGCGGATCGGCAATATGTTCTTCAAGGTACAACAGCAGATTGCTCAATAGCTTTTCATCTTCAGGCTGCTGCACGGCAAGGGCAGGCAGAGCAACATCAATTTTTCTTGTATAGGTATTTTTAAATGTATCCTGTAACAGCAGCAGGTTCTGCATTTTTGAATGCAGGAGTTCGAAATTAAATGGTTTGGTTATATAATCGTTGGCACCGGTTTTTAAGCCCTTCAATTGTTCCTGCTCCCCGGTCAGCGCAGTGAGCAGTATCACGGGGATATGATTGGTGCGCTTGTCCGCTTTTAATTTTTTACAGAGTTCAATACCATCCATTACAGGCATGCTGATATCACTTACGATGAGTTGCGGATGATGCGCAAGTGCTTTTTGCCAGCCTTCTTTTCCATTTATGGCTTCCAGTACCTGGTAAAACTGGCGAAGGTTTTCTTTCAAATAAAACCTGAAATCATCGTTGTCTTCTACCAGCAAAATGGAGGGCAATACACTGCTGTCTGCTGCGGCCGACTTTGTTCCAGGAACATCATGTTCAACCGCAACTGCTTCGGGTGTACATTTTTCCTGGATTATGTCAGCATTTGCGTTGACGGCTTCAGGGGGCTTCGGGATAAAAGGCAGGTATACATGGAAGGATGTGCCTTTGCCAGGTTGACTGTCAACCTCTATCCGCCCGCCATGCATCAACACAAATTCTTTTGTAATAGCAAGGCCGATGCCGGATCCCTGGTTGAGCACGGAGGCCGTACTGCTGTGCTGAAAAAAGCGGTCAAATATTTTATCTTTTTTATCGGCAGGGATACCAATACCGGTATCGCTCACGCGGATGCTAACCCATGTTGCAGCACAGTCCTGCACGCGGGTGGTACATTCTTCCAGCAGAACAGTGATGACACCACCCTCAGGCGTAAATTTAAAAGCGTTGGACAACAGGTTGAATAAAATCCGTTCCATTTTGTCATGGTCGAAAACTGTCAACAGCTGCGCTATCCTGCTGGTAAAAATGAATGTTATTTTTTTTCGCTCTGCCAGATCTTTAAAAGAATCGAAGCTATCTCTTATAAAACCCACCAACTCGCCGTCAGCTGCAAGTAGTTTCAATTCCCGTTCTTCCATTTTCCTGAAATCCAGCAACTGGTTCACCAGATGGAGTAACCTTTTTCCGTTCCTTTTAATCATTTGCAAATGACCCGCGCTCCAGCTGTTCTCTTCCTGCGCTATCAGTTTATCTACCGGACCAAGTATCAGCGAGATCGGGGTTCTGAATTCATGGCTCAGGTTGGTGAGGAATTTGATTTTCAATTGATCCATTTCATGGATGCGCGCTGCTTCCTTGTGTTCCTGGTCCAGTGTAAATTTCCTTTTGATTTTTTCTATGCTTTTGTGACGCATAAACACAATGAGCGAAACAAGCAACAAGACATAAAAGACGCAGGCATACCATGTCCTCCATACCGGGGGGTGTACGATGATTTTCACGGAGGTATTCCCGTCACTCCATACACCGTCGTTATTACTTGCCTTAACCCGGAAAGTATAGGTGCCCGGATCCAGGTTGGTATAGTGCGCTATTGCAGTACTACCCACATAATTCCAATCTTTTTCAAATCCGTCCAATTTGTAGGCATACTGGTTTTGGCCGGGCGCCGTATAATTCAGTGCAACAAAATTCAACGAAAAATTTTGTTTAAAGTCCAGGTGGATGGTTTTGGTTACTGACACGCTTTCCTCAATCACTCCATTCTTTGATGGTGCTACAGACTGATTGGATATTTTTAAATCAGTGATGAGTACCGGGGGCACATTCCTGTTTTTTTTCAGGTATGCGGGGTTGAAATAATTAAAGCCTTCCAGGCCGCCAAAATATAAAGTTCCGTCGCTTGTCAGCAAACCAGACCCTGGGTAAAAATTATTATGCTGCACACCGTTATAATAATTGTAGTTATGCAATTTCCTGGAAACGGGGTCAATACTGGTCAAGCCTTTATTGGTACTTATCCAAAGCAGTCCTGTTTTGTCTTCGATGATTTTGTACACGGCGTTATTTTGCAAACCATTTTTTTCGGTAAAAGGTGTAAGCTGTTTTGCAGTGCTGTCAATCATGCATAAGCCACCACCAAAAGTGCCCGCCCAGATATTGCCCCCACGGTCCTGCAGCAATGTTTGCACCTTGTCATTGGGTAGCCTGCTGTTGAGCGTATTAAAAATAATAAACGCGCCTGTCAGGGGATTGTATTGCGCCAGTCCACCGCCGTGGGTAGCTATCCAGAACATTCCTGAACGGTCTTCCAAAATATCCCGGATATATCCATTGATGGGAAGTTTTTTGTCAACGGCATCTACAGGGGCTGGCGTATACCTTCGTACCACTTTGCCATTTGCATTCATCACATTGATACCGGCACCATTGGTGCCCACCCACCAATTGCCTTTACTGTCTTTTTTTACGCAATAGATATCATTGGAGTTAAGGCCTTCCGCACCAGCGCCCTGCAATAACTGTTTGTATTTTCCAGTGGCGGGGTCAAGGATAAAAAGGCCATCTGATATAGTGGCCACCAGCAGCTGTTGGGCGTTCACTGCATTCAGTGCCCGCACCACCAGGCGGTTGCCGGCGCCTTTTCTCTTTGATTGAAGGGTATACTGTCTAAATCGCTTTGTACCTGGGTCAAAAAGGCTTAAGCCACCGCCTTCGGTGCCGACAAAAATGCTGCCGTCTGCATTCTCGGCAAAGGAGGTAACGATGGGTGCTACCAGCCCCGATTTATCAAACGGATTGCTGACGACCAGGTTGAACAAGTTAAGGTTTTTGTCATATTTATTAATTCCACCGCGGGTAGTACCCAACCAGTAATTGCCTTTATTATCAATATAAACCGTACGTATGCCTTCACTGGTCAGACCATGAACATCGCGGTAATCATACAGGCGCCGGTTTATTTCTCCGGTCCGGGTGTCCAGCATATTCAAGCCCCGTTCTGTTCCAATCCATAATTTGCCATCGTCATCAGACAAGATGGAATTAATTTCATTGCTGCTGATAGTACTGGTATTTGTTTCAGCGTGTTTATAATTGACAAATCCTGCGCGGTTGTTTTTCAGCATGCTCAGTCCCTGGCTGGTGCCGGCCCAGATAGACCCTTTTTTATCCTGGGTGATGCCCATAACATTATTACCGGCAAGGCTGCTGCTATCAGCCGGGTTGTTCACAAAATGGCGGAACGTTTTATTGTTTGGGTTACATGCGAACAAGCCCTCCGTGGTTCCAATCCAGATCGTGTGCTGCTCATCCTCAAACAGGGTATTACAGATTTTTAAAAAAGGGGTATTGTTTTCATTCAGCAACTGGGTAATTTTTTTTGTCACCGGGTCAAGGATGTTTACCCCATTGAAGCTGGCAATCCATATTCTGCCCAGGTTATCACTGCACAGCCCCCTGATTACATTGTTATTGATACGGTTAGCCCCCTGGCCGGAAGGATAGTTGATAAAAAGATCGTGCTGCCTGTCATACATACTTACCGATCCACCACTGGTGCCCACCCATAAATTCCCGGTCCTGTCTTCGTGGAGGCTTAAAATTTCGTTGGCTTGCAGGCTATGGTCATCATCAGGCTTGTTCCGGTAAACGGTCACGCTGCTCCCATCAAACTTATCCAACCCGTCTTCGGTACCAAACCACATCAGGCCATAACGATCCTGCAGGATAACATTGACTGTATTGGAGGAGAGCCCGTTGGTGGCAGTAAGTGAAGTGAAATTGATTTGCTGCTGCGCCGCTGTTTGCACAAAAGAGGCAAACAGCAAAAAAAAGGACAGCAACCCTTTTGTGCATTGTAGATCATATGGCATCCGCCTCAGCCGCATGCTGTAAAATAGGTAAAAATTTGAATCTGGCCTCCGCTTGTGCCTGTCGGCCTGCTGATAAAACATTTGTTCCATGAATTAAAACGATTGAGGCATCCGTTCGCGGGATCTCCGTGTAGTTTTGTCAGCCAACCATTCAAAAACAACGACATATTTTTTTTACATACTCAGATTAACCCAAGCCGTCCGCTGTTTCTACAGCGGATTTTTTTTGCCGGCCCGGCAGCATTGACAATGCGCTATTCAAACGAAGCTTTTTAAAAATAAATATAGCAATCGGTTGCATTATTTCGTGAATTACCCATAATTTTAGTTTATATCTGAGTATCGGTGCATGCCGAATGGTGACTGTTTGATTGAACAGCCTTCCACGGTGCATTGTGCATTATTATACGGGCCCCTTTACATGCGGCACTGTTTTTACAAATACTTTCTTGGGTTTACCGGCATTTCTGATTTGCGTGTACAACTTGTACCCTCAAGGCTGTTGGTAGTATGCGATGATGCGCGGCTGCGATAATATCTGCCTGGGGAAATGCGCTTACGAAATTTGAGAATTGATACATTTAGTACAGGAACATAGAAATACAAATACCAATGACGCGTTGCGCTTGCATGATTGCTTTCATCATTACCCTGTTATTCAACAGGTCGCTGTATGGTCAGCCAAAAGCTGCTTTGGCTGCTGAAAAATACCAGCAGGTGAAAACATTTGTCAATCCTGTCCTGCCGGGCGATCACCCTGATCCCACATTGCTGCGCGTGGGGGATGATTTTTATCATTGCGGATCCAGTTTTCACTTCACCCCCTACCTTCCTGTTTATCATTCAAAAGACCTGGTGCATTGGGAAATCATCAGCCGGGTGGTGGCGCCTACCAAGGGACAATGGATAACGGATCGTCCGTCTGCAGGTATCTGGCAAGGCGCTATTACTTATTTTTATGGCTCTTACTGGATATATTTTTCTGCGAATGGTCAATGGTTCAGCAAAGCTGCTTCACCCAACGGTCCCTGGACTGATGCCGTGCAACTGCAAACCAACGCAGTAACCGGCCCATTGGGATACGATAATTCCATTTTCATAGATGATGACGGTAAGCCTTATATGGTGATAAAAAACGGCCAAAAAACAAATCGCCTGCAAGCCCTCGGCCGTGATGGTCAACTTTCGGATACCGTCATTAACCTGGATTGGATAAATGGGAACTTGCAATATAGCTGGGCAGAAGGACCGGTCATGTGCAAACGCAATGGCTATTATTATTATTTTCCCGCTGGTGATGTATCCGGCGGACAGTATGTTTTACGAACAAAGGAATTAACCAGCGACTCTACCAAATGGGAAAGACTCGGTGATTTTTTCAAGCCGGTTACAGATGCAAAAGTTGGCTTCCGGCGTCCCAATCATATTGCGGCGCCACTCCGCCTGGGGGACGGAACCTGGTGGACCATCGGGCAGAGCTATGAGAAATACAATGATGATGACTGGTCTGGCAAAGGCCGTCAAACTTCTCTATACCCCGTTACATGGGAAGGCGATCGCCCCTGGGGCATGGCACCCTCTACTGCAGCAATTGACAATCCCGTGTTGCCCGCTTCCGCTATTTTATGGCGAAGTGTTGCATCAGATTATTTTGATACAGACAGCCTGCAATTGTGCTGGCATTTCCTCACTAAAAAAGATGCAGGTTCGTATTCATTAAATAAAAGAAAAGGCTGGATACGACTCATCCCCGACAGCGGCCGTACGAGCATTGTACAGAAAGAAACCGACCATTATTTTTCTGCAGTTACAAGAGTTAATTGCAGTGCCACCGATACCACTGTTAAGGCAGGTTTGTACCTCAGCAACGGGAATCAAACAACCTTCCTGCGGTTATACACAGGTTTTGAAGGCGGTAAACAGATCGTGTTCAGGTTTGATACCGCCGTACGTACTATACCTAACAAGTTTGGCAATACTGTCTGGCTTAAAATAGCCCGCAGCCAGCACCTGTTGACCGGCTACTGCAGCGGTAACGGAAAAAATTGGGTGTCCATGGGTGCGCCCATCAGCGTTGTAAATCTGGACAAGGTCCAGCCCAATTACAACTCCTGGGTAGGCACCAGTGTGGGGCTTTTTGCGGAAGGCAAGGCGGCAGATTTTGACCTGTTTGTTTGTAAGGATGGATTTTCCGCCATGCCTGCCATTGGGTACAGTAATTTTTACGGGATTGAAAAAATCAGCGGCAATAACAGTGTTTCATCCGTTACTAATAATTCAGCATACGGGGGATGGATGATGTTGTCCGGCGTAGCATTGGGAAATGGACTGCGCAATGCAGCGGCCATCGAATTGTCGGTATCGGCACTGAAAGCAGGTGTGCTTGAAATATGGCTCGATGATTTGAACCCGCAGCACGGGAAATTGATAGCGTCCATCCCTGTTAGCAGCAGCAACAGTGAAAATAATTTCAAGACATTCCGAAAAACCATTAAAAATGCATCCGGGCATCATGATGTATTTATAAAGTTTCCGGCCGGAAGCGAGCGCCAGTTATTTGTTCAATCAGTTCGTTTTGTTCCTTCTGGATAAAATGATGGTTTGAAAAAAAATTGAAGAATGAAATAACGCTACAATAAAAACGAACGATGAAATCCTGCTTTTTTATCCTTGCCATATTTGCCGCGGTGAACAGTTTTTCGCAAAAGGATGGCTTGAAATTATGGTACAAAACACCGTCAGGTCCTACCTGGGAGAATGCGCTGCCCATTGGCAACGGCCGGCTTGGTGCCATGGTATACGGCAATGTGGGTACGGAGATTATTCAATTAAATGAGCATACCCTTTGGAGCGGTGGCCCCAACAGGAACGATAATCCCCTGGCATTGGATTCTCTTGGGGCGATAAGGAAACTTATTTACGCGGGGAGGCAAAAGGAGGCGGAGCAGCTGGCCAATAAAGTCATTGTTTCTAAAAAATCTCATGGACAGATGTTTGAGCCTGCCGGTGAATTACACCTTGCCTTCAGCGGGCAGGATACATTTACAAATTATTACCGGGAACTGGATATCCAGAGGGCCGTCACCAAGACAGTATACCAGGTGGATGGTGTAAGCTATACCAGGGAAACGCTGGCCGCTTTGCCGTTGGGTGTAATAGTGATGCATATAACGTCAAACAAGACAAACAGCATTTCATTTACGGCTTCCTGTTCAACACCTCAACCAGTTGCCACCGTGCAGGTAAATACTGCAGGTGAATTAACCATTGCAGGAACCACCATTGACCATGAAGGTGTGAAGGGGATGGTCAGGTATAAAGGCATCATACATTTTACTGCGCAGGGGGGTAGCCGTAGTTCCACCGATACCTCCGTTAGCATACAGCATGCAGATGCTGTCACCATTTATATTTCAATCGCCACTAATTTTAATAATTACCATGATGTAACAGGGAACGAAAATCAACGGGCGGCCACTACAATAGCAAAAGCAATTAAACAACCATTCGCGGTAATTGTGAAAGAACATGTTGCGGCCTACCAGAAATTATTTAACCGGGTGCAGCTTGATTTGGGATACAGCGACGCAGTAACATTACCCACAGACGAAAGGCTGAAACATTTTGCTTCCGCGGGCGATCCGCAAATGGCTACCTTATACTACCAGTATGGCCGCTACTTATTAATATCCTCTTCACAACCTGGTGGCCAGCCTGCCAACCTGCAGGGTATCTGGAATAATAAATTGATGCCGCCCTGGGACAGTAAGTATACCATCAATATCAATACGGAAATGAATTACTGGCCCGCCGAAAAAACCAACCTGACGGAAATGCACGAACCGTTGTTGCAGATGGTGAAAGAATTGGCCGTGACAGGACAGCAGACAGCAAAAGACATGTATGGTGCCAGGGGATGGATGGCCCATCACAATACAGATATATGGCGCATCAATGGTTCCGTCGACGGTGCCTTCTGGGGTGCCTGGAGCAATGGGGCAGGGTGGTTGAGCCAGCACCTGTGGGAACATTATCTCTACAGTGGCGATAAGACTTTTTTAGCAGCTGTATATCCAATATTAAAAGGGGCCGCTTTGTTCTATTCAGATTACCTCACCGAACATCCAGCCTACCATTGGCTGGTCATCAGTCCGGATGAATCTCCCGAGAATGCACCCAAAGCCCATGATGGTTCATCGCTGGATGCCGGCGTAACAATGACCAACCAGATTGTGTTTGATGTTTTTGCCAACGCAATCAATGCTGCCCATATCCTGGGTAAGGACCCTGCATTGGTAGATACATTCCTGCACCAACGTGCAAGGCTTGCACCCATGCAGGTGGGCCAGTATGGGCAACTACAGGAATGGCTGGACGATGTTGACAACCCAAATGACAATCACCGGCATATCTCGCACCTGTATGGTTTGTTTCCGTCTAACCAGATATCTCCTTACCGGACACCGGAATTATACAGTGCTGCAAAAAACACGCTGCTGCAACGCGGTGATGTATCAACCGGCTGGAGCATGGGATGGAAAGTAAACTGGTGGGCAAAAATGCTTGATGGTAACCATGCCTACAAACTCATTCAAAACCAATTGACACCGGTGGGTACCAATGCCGGTGGAGGTGGCACCTATAATAATTTATTCGATGCGCACGCACCATTCCAGATAGACGGCAATTTTGGTTGCACGTCAGGGATTACTGAAATGCTCCTGCAAAGTGCTGACGGAGACCTGCATTTATTGCCAGCTTTGCCCGATGCGTGGTCGGCCGCCGGCAGTGTTACAGGATTGCGTGCAAGGGGTGGCTTTACATTGCAGGATATGCAATGGAAAAATGGCAAACTCCTGAAAGCCGTGTTTCAATCAAATTTGGGGGGTAAACTTCGGCTGCGGCTTCCAAACGAAATGAAGCAATTGAATGGCACCGCGCTGCAGCCTGCCGTGGGCAGCAACAATAATCCATTTTACCGGACGGAAACAATAAAGCCGCCGTTGGTATCACCAAAAGCGGTGATCACTGCCCCGGTACTGAAAGAAACATTTCTATACGATATAGCCACCCGTCCCGGCCAGGTGCTCACAATTATAATAAAAGAAAAATAACACATATGAAAAAGCTAACGATCGCAGTTGCAACCATGCTGGCCTGTAACCTTTGTTTTGCGCAAGGCGCCAGCCCTGCTATCAAAGAAGACTTTAAACCTTCTACACTCAATCAGCCGGGCCAGGAATACCCGCAGGTTAACTCGCAGGGATATGCGCGGTTTCGGATTCTTGCCCCTGGTGCAGACAGCGTGCGGGTGAGTCTGGGCCTTGGGGGAAAAGGTGGAACCATACTCTCAAGAGGAGCCGACAGTGCCTGGACAGGCACCACAGAAGGGCCCATGGATGAAGGCTTCCATTACTACAATGTGAAAATTGACGGTGGCAAATTCAATGACCCCGGGGCATTGAATTTTTATGGGTCCACACGCTGGGAAAGCGGTATTGAGATACCCGCCCATGACCAGGATTTTTATGCGCTGAAAAATGTTCCGCACGGTAATGTGCAGCAGGTGCTGTTCCCCTCACCCAGTACCAACACTGCGCGCAGAGCCTTTGTTTATACGCCGCCGGGGTATGATAAGCAATTAAAAGCACGGTACCCTGTACTCTATCTGCAGCACGGCTGGGGAGAAGATGAAACGGCATGGAGTAACCAGGGACATGCCAATTTGATTATGGACAATATGATTGCCGAGGGGAAAATTCAACCCTTTATTATTGTGATGACATACGGCATGACGAACGAAATTAAGTGGGGTGGTATGAAAAATTTTAAAATTGAGCCCTTTCAGACTGTGCTGGTAGACGAACTGATTCCTTATGTGGATGCTAATTTCCGGAGCATTGCCAAACCGGCACAACGTGCCATGGCGGGGCTCTCTATGGGTGGTATGGAAACACATACCATTACCCTCAATAAACCGGGTGTGTTTTCCTGCTATGCATTGCTTAGCGGCGGCATTTATACAGCAGATGAAATTAAGGACAAGTCGAATGTCAAGCTTATTTTTTTGAGCTGCGGCAGTAAAGAAAGACCAGACGCTGTTAAGAACGCGGCAGTGGCACTAAAAGAAGCCGGCGTCAATGCGGTATCTTATATTTCAGAGAATACAGCGCATGAATTTCTTACCTGGCGCCGGAGTTTGCATGAGCTTGCGCCGCTGCTGTTTAAAAATTAAACACCCTTCAATAATACCTCGGCAATGAAATACAAGATCATCATATCATTTGCACTGGCCATTTTGGGGGCATGTATTTGTTCAGCACAAACTGTTACTGGCGCAGAGACGTACAGACCCGCCGCGAGCAACCAACCAGGTAAACAATACCCGCAAGTTAATGCGGAAGGAAGGGTCCGTGCCAGTATACCCGCCCCTGGTGCACAAAAAGTGCAGCTGGATATTGGTGGCAAAAAGTATGATATGACTAAAGATGAGAAGGGTGTATGGACGGGAGAGTCGCTGCCGCAGGATGAAGGCTTTCATTATTACCAATTAAACATCGATGGTGCATCGGTGCCCGATCCGGGTAGCCTGTATTTTTATGGTGCCGGCCGCTGGGGAGCAGGTATTGAAATACCCGCAACTGACCAGGATTTCTATGCACTCAAAGACCTGCCCCATGGAATGCTGAGTGAAAATTTATATTTCTCTAAACTCACCAATGCATGGCGTCGTTGCTTTGTCTATACGCCTGCGCAATACAGCACTGATACAAAAGCGCGTTACCCGGTATTGTACCTGCAACACGGAAGTTTTGAAGACGAGACGGGGTGGGCTGCCCAGGGAAAGGCCAATCTTATTATTGATAACCTGGTGGCAGCAGGAAAAGCGGTACCCATGATTATTGTAATGGATAACGGTTATGCGAACAAACCGCAGGACAACACAATGACCAATAACAGTGCCCGGCCTGTATCCATCTTTGAAGACGTAATGATCCAGGAAATCATTCCAATGATTGATGCAAAATTCCGGACCAAAACTGATCGCGGGCAACGGGCAATAGCCGGTCTTTCCATGGGAGCCAATCAGACCATGCGGATACTCATGAACCACCTGGACAAATTCTCCTGGTACGGTGGTTTCAGTGGTACGTCTAATTACCCAAGTGTGGAGGTGATTGACCCGGCCAGTTTCCTGGACGGAAAATTTAAAGATGGGGATGCGGTTAATAAAAAGCTGCAACTGTTGTGGCTGGGACTCGGTACAAAAGAACCCAACCCATTCCCGGGTTCGGTGGGTGCTTTCCGGGCCATGCTGGACAAGCAGGGGATAAAGCATATATATTATCAATCACAAGGAACTGCGCATGAGTGGCTGACCTGGCGAAGGGATCTGCGCGAATTTGCGTCCTTGCTTTTTAAATAAGAGGGAACCGATAACATTTACAACCAGCAATACTGAACATACAATAAATCACCAGCTGTTATGAAACATTTACTTTTTTTTATCGCGGGTACACTGTTGTTAAATAGCGCTTGTCCTGCGCAGGGCTTCGTACAGCCGGCAGCACCCGGCTTCGATATGGCACGGGATGGCATCTTACATGGAACTATCGATACCATTACGTATGTATCAGCAACAGTAGGCAACAAGCGGAGATCTTTGATTTATACTCCTCCGGGCTATTCCAAAAAGACAAAATACCCTGTTCTATACCTGCTGCATGGTATCGGCGGAGATGAAAAAGAATGGCTGAACGGCGGGTCGCCGCAGGTAATACTGGACAACCTTTATGCCGACGGCAAAATAGCACCTATGATAGTTGTGCTCCCCAATGGCAGAGCGATGAAAGATGACAGGGCAACAGGGAATATTATGGCGGCAGACAAAGTGCATGCGTTTGCGAACTTTGAAAAGGATTTACTAAATGATCTGATCCCATACATTGAAAAAAATTACCTGGTCTATAAGGATCGTGAACACCGCGCCATTGCCGGCCTGTCTATGGGTGGAGGACAATCCTTAAACTTCGGTCTTGGTAACCTTGATACATTCGCCTGGATTGGGGGATTCTCGTCGGCACCCAATACAAAGCCAGCACAGGAATTGGTGCCTGATCCAGGAATAGCCAGAGAAAAAATAAAACTATTATTTATCTCCTGCGGCGCCAGCGATGGGCTCATTTCTTTCAGCAAACGGACACATGATTACCTGCAGGAAAACAATATCCCGCATATTTATTTTATAGAACCTGGTGTTCATGATTTTAAAGTGTGGAAGAACGGCCTTTACATGTTCTCTCAACTCATTTTTAAACAGGTTGATACCTCCACGTTTTCCAGGTACCCGGTAGCGGGTGCGCCTGCGGCCACCAATATACGCAATAGCCCCTATCCGCAAATTTTCGCGGATAGCCGTGTCCTGTTCAGCACCAAAGCACCAGACGCTAAAAAAGTACAGGTTGATCTGGGGCGAAAATATGATATGGTAAAGGATACCGCTGGTATATGGGCAGTGACTACTGATTCCATCAGCGAAGGCTTTCATTATTATTCATTGCTGATTGATGGGGTAGCGGTAGCCGATCCCGCGAGTCAAACCTTCTATGGTATGGGCCGTATGGCAAGTGGTATTGAAATACCATTTGCAGGCGGTGCTTATTATGCACTGCGGGATGTGCCGCATGGCGATATCCGGATAAAAAAATATTTTTCTAAAGTCACCAATTCATGGCGGCAACTATACCTCTACGCGCCGCCAGGGTATGATGTAAATACCACTGACAAATATCCTGTCTTATACATTTTGCACGGCGGGGGGGAAGACCAGACTGGTTGGGCAACACAGGGGAAAACAGATTTGATTATTGATAATTTAATTGCTGCTGGTAAAGCTGCACCCATGCTGGTAGTAATGCCCGATGCCAATATTGGTGCAGGTGGTTTTACTGCCGGCGGTATGGAAAGCTCGTTAAAGTTGTTTGAAAGGGAAATCAAGGAGTCCATTATTCCTTTTGTTGAAAAAAACTACCGCTGCCTGGGCGATGCCAGCCACCGTGCACTGGCAGGGCTATCCCTCGGAGGCATACATACCCTGTACACCGGCGTGGGCAATACGGACATGTTCAGTTACCTGGGTGTATTCAGTTCCGGCTGGATATCACCGATGATGAATGGTATCAGTGATGTGCAGTATGCGTTTCTGAAAACCAATACAGACAAGGTGAATAACAACCTGAAAGCGTTCTGGATCTCCCAGGGGGGTAAAAATGATATTGCCTGGAAAAATGGTCAGCTGATGAATGCCAAACTGGATGAACTGCACATTAAATACACTTATTCTGAATATCCCGGTGGTCATACCTGGCCGGTATGGAGAAATAACCTGTACAATTTTGCACAAGTGTTATTTAAATAAAACAGGTATGATGATTTTTAAAATGGGGTGCAGCATAATCTCTGTGCAATTGATTTTCTGTGCGGTGTTGAAGGGCGTTTAATCAAAAACAACTGTCATTTATGAAAAAACTATTGTTTTCTTTTTGCATGTCCTTACCGTGTGTTGTAAGTGATCAATCATATTAATTGTACAGTCAACTTTTACAGTTATGGGATATGGCACAATAGATCAGTGCATTGGAGGCGTGCAGGAGATGAAGCATGAAAATGAGTGGATTGCTTCATTAATGCGGACATATTACAATGATATGTTTAACTATGGTAAAACGTTTACCCGGGATGAAAACGTTGTTAAAGACAGCATTCAGAAGATTTTTATAAGCCTTTGGCAGCGCAGGCATACACCCAATGAAATCTTATCTGCGAAATTTTATTTTCTGCGTGCCGTGAAAAACAAAATTCTAAAAGTACCTGACAACGCGGAGCGCCGGAAAAGTAAAAATATAGTATCAGGGGAATATGAATTTATGTATGAGTTTCCTATTGAGAAAGGCATTTTTCCAGGACAGATGACAACGCAGTATTGTAACAGGTTAAATTCGATGGTTACCCGCCTGTCGGAAAAAGAAAAAGAAGTGGTGTACCTGAAATACTATCAATTGTTAGGCAATGCCCAGATTGCTGAATTAATGAATATTACCGGGCAGTCGGTGTGTAACCTGCTCGATGGTTCAATTTTAAAGCTGGGGGTATTGTGGCGAAACGAAGTTGCCGGGCGATAATTGCCGGCAGTCCTGGCGCGCAAGGGGGGGCTCATACATTTTGCGCTCTCCGGATTTCTTTCATATTTGCTGTAGCGCAGGAAAGTGTATCAACATTGTAGTCGGCATGCTTCAACTGTTTGCGTCATGAAGTATTCAATACACTGAATGCCGAATCACTTCACAAGATGGTATCATTGCTTTGCCATCGTCTGTATGTTTGCTGTGCAAATTTTCCGCTAATGATGCAGTGTCAATACTAACAGGGTCAGTTGGCTGGAATATGCTCCAGGCAGGATCATTACCGATAAAACCAAGGTATTTATATTCTCCCAACAGCAGCTATCCGCGGGGTTATCCAAAAGGAAACGGAATAAAGGACGGCCGG
>JANPGT010000589.1:0-10564 GCA_031424135.1 Chitinophagaceae bacterium | reverse complement strand
TCTATCACCGGTATGGTATTGCGGCAGTGATAATTTGTTAAGACAAACATAACATGGAAGATGATGCTTTGTTAAAATTTTTAATGAAAAATTTTTCTTTTTATTTTTTATTGATGCGAAACAAATATTTTAAATGAAGTGGGTATTTTTTTACTCATTTTTTTAATAAGGTTTTAATTTTTTTGTTAACAAATGCAGCGAATTTGCGACTAAAATAATATGTATGTGAAAGCTGTCGCTGGTATTGAAAATCTGTATGGCTGTCTAATCATGGTTTATCCTTTGCCACATCTCATCCTGCGGATTGTTTATACTGTTAAAGAGGCTAAAACTTCCACAATAAGAATTAATGTTTTATTAATACGACGGATCGATTAATAGATCAATTTTGCTGTAATGTCTACTGCCGGTTCAACACCATCATTTGCTGCTGCTGATTTTGGAAATCATTTCTTATGGGGCGTAGCTATGGCCGCCGCACAAAATGAGGGTGCCTGGAACGAAGACGGCAGGGGCCTATCCGTGTGGGATGTGTTTGCGCGGCGAAAGGGCAAGATAAAAGGCAATGCACGGCCGGCTGCAGCCACCGATTTCTATCACCGGTTTAAAGACGATTTGCTGCTGGTAAAAGCACTTGGCTTCAATACTTTCCGTTTTTCAATTTCCTGGTCGCGCATCATGCCGGATGGATCAGGCAAGGTTAACCAGGCAGGACTTAACTTTTATCACCGGCTGATTGATGAATGTCTTCAGCAGGGCATAGAACCATTTATAACATTGTATCATTGGGATCTGCCGCATGCGCTGGAGCAGAAGGGAGGGTGGACCAGCCACCTTATGAACAGGTGGTTTATCAGGTATGCTACTGTTTGTGCAGAAGCTTTCGGTGACAGGGCAAAGAACTGGATAGTATTAAATGAGCCATTTGGGTTTACCTCGCTGGGGTATATGCTGGGCAGGCATGCGCCGGGCAAAACGGGGCTGGATAATTTTCTGAAGGCGGTGCACCATGCGGCGCTGGCCCAGGCTGATGGCGGTCGTGTATTGCGCAGCGAAATCAGCAACGCTTACATTGGCACCAGTTTTTCCTGTTCAGCAGTGCATCCCCATACAGCATCAGTTGCAGATACAGAAGCAGCACGCAAAACGGATATTTTGCTGAACCGGCTTTTTATTGAACCGCTGCTGGGCAAGGGCTATCCCAATGAAAACTTTAAACTCATAGAAAAGCTGGAACTGCTGAATAAATCCTGGAAATACACAGAAAGACTGCGTTTTGATATGGATTTTATCGGGCTGCAAAATTATTTTCCGGTGGTGGTAAAGCACAGCCCCTTTATTCCATATGTAAATGCCATGGAAGTAAAAGCCAGCACCCGTAAGGTGCCGCATACTGCCATGGGTTGGGAAATAAGCCCGGAAGGTTTTCACACGATATTGAAAAAATTCTGGAAGTATGGTGCGGTAAAAGAAATCATTGTAACGGAAAGCGGTGCGGCGTTTACAGATAAACTGGTAAACGGGCAGGTACTGGACACGGAGCGCATGCAGTACCATCAGCAGTACCTGAAAGCGTTGTTACAGGCAAAAAAAGAAGGCATTAAAATAAAGGGGTATATGGCCTGGACGCTGACAGATAATTTTGAATGGAGCGAAGGATACAATGCCCGGTTTGGCCTGGTGCACACAGATTTTAAAACACAGCTGAGAACAGTAAAGCAGTCGGGTTATTGGTTCAGGGATTTTTTGTCTGACCTATGATTTATTTGATTGTTATGATCGCCATGATGGATACGACAACGGTATAATTCTTACAGAGGGACCTGCGGTAAAAAATCATTATAAATCATTTTAATCACACAAGTCATAGTTCAGACAGCCTAGAATTTGAAACCAGCCGTTACTGCTACATTACCCCCGGTGCCCTTCACCAGCGCAAAAGTATTGGCCTTATCGGGCAGCCTGTAGGGAAAACTCACATCGTTGGTGAGACTGTGTACGTAAGTAAGATCCAGGAAAAAGCCTTTGTTCCTGTAGCCCAGGCCACCGCTTACATACATTTTATTTCCTTTCAGTTCACTGTCTTTATAGGGGTCCATATAGTAGGAGAAACCAAGCCTGGCCATCACTGTTGTAAACTTTACTTCTCCGCCCACCCTGAAATTGAAGGCATTTTTGTAATAGTATTTGATGGCCTGGTTTACGCCCTTGTAATAAGTGTTGTCGCCATTGTCTTCAGCAGTTTTATATCTATTGCTTTTATAGGTTACATATTCTACATCTGCAGTAATAAAACCTTTCTGCTGTTTTACATCTTCTACCGCATTCAATACATACGATCCGCTCAGCATAAAGCGCCAGGGACTGGTTAAATCATATTTCAATTCAGGTGCAACACCCAGTGTCTGATCGGAAGTAGCAGTAATGGTGCTGTTTCCTGTATTTACATAGTTTTCCGTATTGGTGGTCATGCTGGCATAGTAAGTCTCTTTCAGCCCGTAGATAGTTGGCGTATGCACGGCAAGGCCCACACGCAGATTGTCTGCGGCTTTGTAAATGGCGCCCATTTTCAGGTTTAATCCGATTCCCTGGGTGGTCGTTTTTTCAGTGAATGTAGAACTTGCAAAATTATTGTTTACATCACCGCTGGCATCTGTTTCAGTAAATACGCTGTTCTTTTCGTAGTTAACGATGGGTATGCCCAGGCTTCCGCCCAGGTAGAATTTATCCATATGTGTAGCGGCAAAACCCACTGCAATTTCAGTGATGCCCCCTTTTGTTTCAATGGTATGCTGCTGGTTTACCAGGTAAGGCGCACCGCTTTTCAGGTTTTTCCACAATGCCAGGCTCACAATCTGCGGATTTTCTGCGGCAGGCAGGCCTGGTACCGATAGTGTGTCAATCAGGTAGGTATAGATAGCCAGTTTGGTAGCGGTGGAAACGCGGGTATTGAGATCATTGTCGTTAAGCATATCGTCGAAGGTGAGCCCTTTTGACGCGGCCACGGCAGCATCAGCCGCAAACTGTTCTCCATAGGAGCTGAAATTATTTTTACCGGCGTAGCTGATGCGGTTATTGAAATTGGCGGTGCGCGATATCGCAATGCTGAAGGCAGAACCATTCCAACGGCTGCCATTGTTATTGGCGCCAAATACAGCGCCGCTGGTGCCCAGGTTAAAAAAGCTTTTATTATCTGTCTTTGTATCGCCCCTGAAATTGCTGTTGTTTTTAATAAAGGAAAAGCCGGGAGACACTACAAACTCGCGTGTCTTAAAAAATGCCAATCCGGCCGGATTCACAAAATTGGAACTGATATCGCCACCCAATGCACCAATGGCGCCGCCAATGGCCTGCGTGCGTGCGGTACCGTTGGGACCAAACCAGCTGTATTTTAAGGCGTCTTCAGGAATTTGCGCAAAGCTGGCGAAGGAACAAAAAAGAACCAGTACAATCAACAGGATGCTTTTCATACAGAAGTAAAATTTATTGGTATCAGGGCAACAAAAAAGAGGAACCTTTAAGTAAAGTACTCAAATTAAGCTCCTCTTCCGGTTATGTTATGCTGAATATATATTCGAAATAAGTTTTAATTAATTGCCACGTGTAGGCCTGCTTACACCACCACCTCCACCACCACTGCTGCTTCCTGATGAAGAACCACTACTGGAAGAGGAAGAAGAAGGTGTATAGCTGCGTGAAGGAGTATACGTGCTGTTGTTTCCTGAATTATTATTTGACGGCGTATAGCCAGAGCGGTTACCGCTACCGCTGTTGTTGTTATAATAAGTTCTGTTGCCGTTGCCGGTATTGGTGTTATTGTAACGTTGGAAGTTGCCGTTGCTATTGGTGTAATTCCTTGAAACCGGCCGGTTATTGCTGCCATTATTGGAATAACTCCTAACGTCAAATACAACAGGTCGGCTGGGTGGCGTTGCGTTCACAGGGTATTTTACGCCGCCGCTGCCATAGCCGCCTCCGTAATAACCACCGCCATAGCCACCGCCGTATCCGTAACCGCCGCCATAGTAACCGCTACCAAAAGAAAGATAAGGTGAACCATACGGATTGTAGAAATTGTTCCAGGCAAAATAATTATTCCAGGGGCTGTTAAAACCGTAATTGAAGCCATCGTAGAAACTATTGTAACGCCAGTCGAAACCACTATAACTATTGTATGCATTCAGGTAATAGGGATTGCCCACACTCATTCTCAGGAAGCGGTCATCGCGGTAGCTGTCCTGGTATTGCTCATAAGTCTGGTAATTGCTGCCCTGTTTTTCCTGTCGTACTTCCACATAACTCTCGGCCTGCGGGCGCGCCGGCGAAAAATATACATCATCGGGTGTTTGCCCGCTTTTATATACAGAAGAACAACTGCTCAGTGCAGCAACACTCAGTACAAGTAGTAAAATTCTGGTATTCATATAAAGTGTTTGATGTTTTAAAATTACTTTTGCGAACGGCCGGTTAAAAGTACGACAATTAACAGCTAACAGGCAATTAAATACTCCTAAATGTTGCAAGCGGATTGTTAAAATATGAACGTGTGTTAGCCGGCGGTTTTAGCGGTAAAGCGGAAATTAAGGCACTAACAGCTAGCAGCTTATAGCTAAAAGCTCAAAATTATATATATGGCAAAGGAAATTACAAGCAGGGCCCAGGATTACTCGCAGTGGTACAATGATTTGGTGTTAAAAGGCGGGCTGGCAGATTATACGGCAGTACGCGGTTGTATGGTGATTAAACCACATGGGTTTGCCCTTTGGGAAAACATGCGCGACCAGCTGGACAAGATGTTTAAGGCTACAGGACACGTTAACGCTTATTTCCCCCTTTTTATACCCAAGAGCTTCCTCAGCAAGGAAGCAGCCCATGTTGAGGGCTTTGCTAAAGAATGCGCCGTGGTAACCCATTACCGCCTTAAAAACGACCCGGATGGAAAAGGGGTAATCGTGGATCCGGACGCCAAACTGGAGGAGGAGCTGATTGTGCGGCCTACATCAGAAACCATTATCTGGAGCACCTATAAAGACTGGATACAGTCTTACCGCGATCTGCCCCTGCTGATAAACCAGTGGGCCAATGTGGTGCGCTGGGAAATGCGTACCCGCCTG
Organism: Chitinophagaceae bacterium; assembly: GCA_031424135.1. Taxonomy (GTDB): domain Bacteria; phylum Bacteroidota; class Bacteroidia; order Chitinophagales; family Chitinophagaceae; genus JACMLD01. The sequence goes on along the minus strand of JANPGT010000589.1, from coordinate 5,450 downwards.
TTTTTGCGTACCGCAGAATTTTTATGGCAGGAAGGCCATACAGCCCATGCTACTGCCCAGGAGGCGATTGCAGAGACCCGGCAAATGCTGGATATCTACGCAGAGTTTGCAGAAGAATGGATGGCGATGCCTGTAATTAAAGGAGTGAAAACCGCCAGCGAACGCTTTGCCGGGGCAGAAGATACCTACTGCATAGAAGCGTTGATGCAGGATGGCAAGGCGCTGCAGGCTGGTACTTCTCATTTCCTGGGACAGAATTTTGCCAAAGCATTCGACGTTAAATTTTCTGATAAAGAGAATAAACTGGATTATGTATGGGCTACCAGCTGGGGCGTTAGCACCCGCCTGGTAGGCGCCCTGGTAATGGCCCACAGCGATGACGATGGCCTGATACTGCCGCCTAAAATAGCACCGCTGCAGGTAGTGATTGTGCCTATCTACAAGGGACCAGAGCAAAAAGCGCAGCTGGATATTAAAGTGCTGGAACTGGTAGCACAGTTGAAAAAAGCCGGTGTAAGGGTGAAGTATGATGACAATGATAACAACCGGCCCGGATGGAAATTTGCCGAATACGAAATGAAAGGGGTACCGGTGCGCATTGCTTTTGGCGCCAGGGATCTTGAAAACAACGTGGCCGAACTGGCGCGCCGCGATACCAAGGAAAAGAAAACGGTAAGCCTGGATGGTTTAAGCGATACGGTTATACAGTTGCTGAGCGACATACAACAAGCCATGTTTGAGAAGGCGAAAGCCTACAGGGATGCGCATATCACCAGCGTTGACAGCTGGGAAGATTTTGAAAAAACGCTGGACGGCGAAGGTGGATTTGTAGCTGCCCACTGGGATGGCACCGCGGAAACAGAGGAGGCCATCAAACAGCAAACCAAAGCTACCATCCGCTGTATTCCACTCAACAATCCCCAGGAGGAAGGAAAATGTATTTTAACCGGTAAACCAAGTAAAGAAAGAGTGTTGTTTGCAAGGGCCTATTAGTGCTGCCAATTTTTGAAAACCAGCTTTACTGCAGCTATTTCTGCCTGTAAAGCTGGTTTTTATTTTACATTTCCATGTTAATTTATTTACTTAGGGTACACTTAATTTTAAACCAACAATAAAACCATGGAACAACAACCCTTTCAACAACCCCCTATGTCTTCAGCTCCTCCCAAAAATTGGCTGGTAGAGTCTATTCTTGTCACCATATTCTGTTGCCTTCCTTTCGGCATCGCAGGCATTGTATTTGCCTCGCAGGTAAATTCAAGATGGGCTTCAGGTGATATTCCGGGAGCGCAACAGGCATCAAAAGATGCGGGCAAATGGACCAAAATTGGTTTTTTTGTTGGTATTGCCTGTATTGTTCTTTACCTGATAGCGGTATTTGCTTTGGGATTTGGTGGTTTGTGGATGAGCTCGCGCAGCTTTAACCAGTAGCCTTCATGAAAAAGAAGAAAGGAGTAATTCAGTTTATTATAGTAACAGCAGCAGTGATAACATTGTCACTGCTGTATTTTTTTTATCCTGTTACAGCCGGCAACTTTTATCCCCGCTGTATTTTTCATTTGCTCACAGGATTAGATTGCCCTGGTTGTGGCGCTCAGCGGGCTGCCGCTGCACTATTGCATGGCCACCTGTTGCGGGCTATTGATTTTAATTTGCTTTTTGTAATGGCATTGCCCTTTGTGCTGTATGCTGCTTTTGTATTTTCCTGGAATGTATTCAGCACAAATAAAATCACACAAAAATTTTTTTACTCCGTTGCCTTTGTAAGAACCCTGCTGGTAGTTATTGTGGTATTCTGCGTGCTGCGCAATATCCCCGTGCAGCCACTTTCATGGTTGAAAGCCTAAATGCGACCGTATTTTCCGCTGGCCGTTTTGAATGGGCTTTAAAAAAGAACTGTTTTTTCTGGCCGGTTACCACCCGGTCATTTGATACTTCGGTGAATCTTACTTATTTTGTACACTAATAACCAGTTGTTTTACCCCACCCAATCACCAAAAAATGGAAGAGAGAAGTATTTTTGATCAGCCCAGGCAGCAATACAATATGCAGCAACCCTTGCCCAATGCCACGGCAGTGTTGGTGCTGGGGATTTTATCTTTAGTGATGTGTTTTGTGGGTGTTATTTTAGCAATTATCAGTCTTGTGCTCGCAAACAAGGATATCAAACTGTACAATGCCAGCCCTGAAGTATATACCCCCGGTTCTTACAGCAACCTTAAATCAGGGAGGATTTGCGCCATTATAGGGCTTGTATTAAATGTTTTATTGGTGCTCTTCTACGCTGCAGTCGTGATTTTTGCATTGTCTGCCGGATTAGGCAGTACATGGAGGTAGAAAGAATAGTAATAAATCTAATCTGTTTATTCCTTCGTGGCCAAATAATTGTAATCCTGCAGCAACTTCTCCAGGAAAATAATAGGCGCTATATCCGTTTCAATTTTTAGCGCAGTTTTTACCCTGTCTGCGGTACGCATGGCCAGGTCCTGGCTGTTTTTATTGTAACTGTTACTCACTACAGATTTAATGGTATTAATGTCACGGTCGCTTAACTGCATTACCTGTGGAAAAAGCAATTGGTAATTGTGCTGATCTACTTCCTGGAAAACGGTGTCGTTAATAGAGGTATTGATGCGGGTGGTGACCAGCACTGTATTGGCGGCCAGATCTCCCAGTCGCTGGTGTTTGTGGGTAACGGCAATAATGATGATCACCACAATACCCGGAATTACCATAAAAAACAGGCGCAAAAGAATATAAAAGCCGGGTACCGCCATGCCAAACACAAGTGGCCATTCAAAAAACCTGAATATCCAGCGTATGATGTACTGGCTGAGCGTAGGCTCTCCCCCCTGTAAATTCATCACCCTTATATCCAGCACTTTTTTCCCAAAAGTTTGTCCGTGCATAGCCAGTTCGCACACCAGCGGATAGAGTAAAATGGGCAAAGAAATAATAACAATGCCCCAGCCTGCGTCTGCCCTGGTGCCGCCCGTCATTCCGGAAAAAGAATCGTCGTATAAAACATTGCCCATAATCCACGCGTACAGCACAACAATAAAGAGATCGATGCAGTACGCAAAAATGCGTTTGTGCAGTTCTGCCAATTCAAAATCCAGGTTAAGATTAAAAGGAGTAGCTATCTGAACAGAAGGCATAGAACAGGTGTTTTAAAATACGGGCGATATTAATTTGGTATTCGCAGGCCGGTTTTGTACTGCTGTAATAAAATAATCAGGGTGCTGCACAATATTAATGATATATTTTAATTATAGTATAGCGGTGTATGAATTAGTACTATATTGAACCATAATTTTTAGAAATTAGTATGCGGGAAGCCCTTTTTATAAAACGAAATGCAAAAAAATGGCAGGAGTACCAGCATTTTGAAACTGATGACCCGGATGAAAAGGCAGATCGTTTTATTAACCTGGTAGACGACCTGGCTTATGCTAAAACCTTTTACCCGCATGGCAGGGTTACTAAATGGATAAACAACCTGGCGGTAATTACCTACCAATCCGTATACCAGAACCGCAAGCAAAGCTGGCGGCGCATTGTTAACTTCTGGAAATCTGAATTGCCTTTATTATTCCGCAAATACCACCGCGTTTTACTGTTCACTTTTATATTCTTTGCCGTAAGCTGCGCCATTGCAGTGTACTCTTCTTCCAAAGACAGCAATTTTATACGGGGTGTACTGGGAGATGGCTACGTGAACATGACAGAAGACAATATTGCCAATGGCGATCCGTTCGGGGTGTACAAAGACGATAGTTCATTCGGCATGTTTGTAACCATTGCCTACAATAATATTAAGGTAGATTTCCTGATGTTTATTTTTGGCATTTTCTTCGGTATCGGTACAGTATGGATTCTTTTTCAGAACAGCCTGATGCTGGGTTGTTTCCAGTATATGTTTTTTTCTAAAGGCCTGGGCCTGCAGTCTGTGCTGGTAATATGGATACATGGCACACTGGAAATATCTGCCATGATTATCGCCAGTACGGCGGGGTTCATCCTGGCCAACGGTATTCTTTTCCCTGGTGCGCTGAAACGTTTTGATGCATTTGTAAAAGGCGCCAGGGACGCCGTAAAAATTATCATCTGCCTGGTGCCAATAACACTTTTGGCAGCCTTCCTGGAAGGGTATATTACGCATTTAATGTCGCAGCAGTTCGATAAGGAAACCGGTAATTTTGGGCTGCCCGTTTGGGCCAGCGTAGCTATCCTGGCTGTTTCACTTTCATTTATGGTTTGGTATTTTGTGCTGTACCCCATCCAGCTGGAAAGAAAAACGAAATTAAACAGCCCGCCACCCAATAAATTATTCTTCCCCCTTACGTGAAGTCATTGCTATCATATCAGTCGCTGCTTCTTATCCTCTTTGTTTTTGCCGGCAATATTGCCATGGCACAGGATGATGCCACCACCAGGTTTATTGACTCGTTGCGTACCCCGCCGCGCTATACAGATACTGCAGTAGCGGCGGTGGTGGACTCCGCCGTTTCCGAAGCATCCAGCACGGATACCAGCGGCTACGATGAAGCGGCTGAATGGCCGGTAGACACTACCATTACAAGCGTGCTTAAAAATATCCGTACAGACAGTCTTGCAATGATAAAAAAAGACAAGGGCTTTTATTATCAGTCCTGGCTGGATAGTCTTTTAAGGGCCGAAGATGCAAAGCTGAAACTGAGAAAAGAGCCGGTAGCGCCACCGGATTTGTCTTTCCTGGATACCCTGTTTACCATTTTTAAAATAGTACTCTGGGTACTGGCCGTGGCGGTGGTAGTATTTGTTGTGTACAAACTGTTTCTTGGTAAAAGCGCTTTGTTTCTAAAAAGCAGGAAAAATATTGAGGCAGCCATTCACATTGAAGAGGAAGTAATATCGCCGGATAAATATGAGGGATTGATAAAGAAAGCTGAAGCCGATAAAAATTTCCGGCTGGCGGTGCGCTGGCTGTACCTGCAAAGCCTCTACCAATTGGCTGAAAAAGGGTATGTACGCCTGGGCACTGAAAAAACAAATTACCAGTACGCCGCTGAGCTGAGAACCGCGAAGCCCGTTTTTGCCAGGCCTTTTGCTGACCTTACCTATAAATATGAATACATCTGGTATGGAGAGTATAGGGTAACAGATGCCATGTATTATTCACTGCGGAATTCTTTTGCTGAATTTGATAACCAAATAAAATAACATTTGAAGCGGGTAATAATAGCTCAGTTATGGTGGTGCCTGCTGGCATTGGTCTCTGTTTTTGCTACCTGCAAAAAGGACAATGCCCGCAGGATGCCCAGGATGGCGCCCCCCTATATGTACCGCGATAAGGAGCCCATGGGTACCAATATGGCTTACCGCCTGCTGCCACAGCAGTTCAACGGCGATATTTCCCTGGCGTCAAAAAAAGTAAATGCACTGGTAAACAGCTTTTCTTATATGAAAGG
>JANPGT010000588.1:0-6868 GCA_031424135.1 Chitinophagaceae bacterium | reverse complement strand
AGGACTAGTATGATTTTGGCGATAGCCTTTGCCTTGTCCAAAGCCTCCCTTGCCTCCGTGGTGAAATTGTCTGAACTGTGATTTATGGGATTGATAGGATTAGTATGATTTTGGCGATAGCCTTTGCCTTGTCCAAAGCCTCCCTTGCCTCCGTGGTAAAAAAACCGCGCTTAAGAAATCGCGGAGCTGCCTTTATCTTTGGATATGCATTCACAGGACGAAAAATTTAACCAGCTCTACAATAAACTCAACCAACAGCAGCGCAGGGCAGTAGACAGTATTGAAGGTCCGGTAATGGTAAACGCCGGCCCGGGTACCGGCAAAACCCAGATACTGGCCCTGCGCATCGGTAGTATATTAAAGCATACAGATACCAACCCCGCCAATATTCTCTGCCTCACCTATACAGATAATGGCGCCATAGAAATGCGTAACCGCCTGCTGGCCATCATTGGCAGCGCCGCTTACAACGTGCGCATTCATACTTTCCATTCTTTCTGCAACGAAGTAATACAGGACAACCTCACGTATTTTGGCAAGCTGAACCTGGCACCCATCGGCGACCTGGAAGAAATTGATCTCTTTTACCAGCTCATAGACGGCATAGACAAAGACAGCCCGTTGAAGCGTTTTCGTGGAGAAGTATACTATGAAAAAGACCGGCTGAAAGCACTGTACAGTCTGATGAAGAAAGAAGCCTGGTCGCCCGCTTACCTGAATGAAAAAATTGATGCTTATATCAGCGAACTGCCTGCCAAAGAAGGATTTTTTTACAAAAGAAAATACAAAGAATTCAATGCCGGCGACCCCAAACCCGCTGCCATTGCAGACGAGAAAGACAAAATGGAAATGCTGCGGGCAGCCGTTAATCTCTACCCCCGCTACAATGAAATGATGGCCGCCGAAAGCCGCTATAATTTTGATGATATGATCTTGTGGGTACTGGATGCCTTTGCCAAAAACAACAATATGCTGCTTGACTACCAGGAAAGGTTCCTGTATTTCCTGGTAGATGAGTTCCAGGATACCAGCCGTTCGCAAAACCTGTTACTGCAATACCTTACCGGCTATTGGGAAACACCTAATTTATTTGTTGTGGGTGATGCTGACCAGAGTATTTTTTCTTTCCAGGATGCCAACGTGGAAAATATTATTGAAGTAGAAAAAAAATATGCTGACAGCCTCACCAAGATTGACCTTATCAATAACTACCGCTCTACCCAAAATATTCTCAATGCTGCACACCGACTGGTGGCGCACAATACCGTAAGAACTGTATTGCCCGAAAATGACAAACCCTTAACCGCCGCTAATGCTTCGCTGCAGGCCATTGGCTTAGAACCGGTAATTGCTGCTTATGCCAATGCCGCCCAGGAAGCCATTGATGTGGCATTGCAGATAGAGGCGCTGATAAAAAATGGGGTTAGCGGAAAAGAAATTGCAGTGATCTATCGCAACCATGCCCAGGTGGCCACGCTTACCGCTATCCTGGAAGAGAAAAAAATACCCGTCAACACCCGCAGGAAAACAGACCTGCTGCAATTGCCTTTTATTCAGAACATACTGTATATACTCAACTGGATAAGCAAAGAAAAATACATTCCCTACAGCGCCGATGATATTTTATTTCAGCTGCTGCATGCTGATTTTTTTAGTCTCTCCGCACTGGAGATTGCCAAGCTTAGTATGACGGTCAACGCAAAAAACCGCGGCAGTAAAGAAGATGTTTATTCATTGCGCAGGCTGATGGCGGAATCTTCAGTACCCAAACCAGACCTGTTTAACCAACCCAACGGACAATCTGTTAAAGAAGTAAGCGATACACTGGAAGCCCTGGTAAAAGCCTCGGGCAATACCACCCTGCAGCAATTGCTGGAAGCCGTGATTCAAAAAGCGGGGGTGCTGTCTTACATCATGCAAAGCCCGGACAAGCCCTGGCTGATGCAGGTATTGAATGCTTTTTTCAACCACCTGAAAGAAGAAAATAAACGCAACCCGGAACTAACCCTGGAAGAATGGCTGGCCAATATGGACACCATGAAAAAGAACCGGCTGGCTATCCCCCTGTATAAAATTACCGCCAGCGATGAGGGCGTAAATATGGTAACTGCACATGGTGCCAAAGGCTCTGAATATGCACATGTTTTTGTAATTGGCTGCACGCAAAAAATATGGGACGAAAGCAATGGCGCCGGCAGCCGCACGTATAAACTGCCGGATAATTTAGTGAGTACGCACGGCGCAGCGGCATCGATGGAAGAAAGCAGGCGCCTGTTTTATGTTGCTATTACCCGTGCCAGAACCAACCTGCAGGTATCGTTTACGCTGAAAGACGAAAAAGACAAAGACCTGGTAAAAAGTACCTTTATTACTGAACTGCTGGAAGGCAGCGATTTGACCGTGACTGCCAAACAGGTGCCGGACGATTTGCTGGCGGATTATGTGCTGCTGCAGTTTGCAGAAAAAGCCCGGCCGGAGATTGAACTGGTAGAAGATCAATACATAGATCAATTGCTGAAGAAATACAGTCTCAGCGTAACCCACCTTAACAATTTCCTGAATTGCCCCCTGCGTTTTTATTACCAGAACCTCATCAGGGTACCTGCCGCCAAAAACGAAAGCATGGCTTTTGGTAGTGCTGTACACTGGGCCATTGAAAGGTTGTTTGTAAAAATGCGCGAGAATAATAATGTGTTTCCACCCAAAGAAGACCTGGTGGCTGATTTTAACTGGCACATGAAAAATAACCGCGAGGCGTTTACTGCAGAAGCCTTCAAACTAAAAACCGATTACGGCCAGAAAATATTGCCTGCCTATTATGATTATCATATCAACCGCTGGAACAAAGTAGTAGTGGCCGAAAAAGCAGTGCGCAATGTAACGGTGCAGAATATTCCTATTAATGGTAAACTGGACAAACTGGAATTCAATGGCAAACTGGTAAACGTGGTAGATTACAAAACCGGCAAATATGCCAATGCAAAAAAGAAGCTGTTTGGTCCGGGTGAAAAAGAACCCAATGGTGGTGATTACTGGCGCCAGGCGGTGTTTTATAAGATACTGCTGGACAATGACCGTACCAACGATTGGCAGGTGGTGAGCACTGAATTTGATTTTATAGAACCGGTGAATGATGAATACAAAACAGAAAAAATAGAAGTAACACCTGCAGACATTGCAACGGTAACACAGCAGATAACCGATAGCTGGCAAAAAATACAGCGCAAAGAATTTAAAACCGGTTGCGGTAAGGCAGATTGTGAATGGTGCAATTTTGTGAAATCAAACAAGCTGGCTGTAGCCCTGCATCCGCAGGAGGAGGAAGAAGAACCTGCTGTTTAATTTAGTTGCCGTTCCGGCAAGCGTATTTTTGAACACGGATGACACGGATGTATGCTAAAATCTTTAAGCGCCTGATTATGCATAGGTCTTTTGGAATATTGCATCCGTCTAATCCGTGTTATCCGTGTGCTATTGTCTCAATTTTATACCATTATTAGCAATACCCCCACCCGTGAATAACCGAAACAACTTATGTTTGCAACCGTATGAGTCATAAAGCGTTTAGCACATTATTGGTATTGATTATCATCGTCTTTGCAGCATCTTCGATAGGGTCAGGTTGCGCAAATATTATTCCTCCTACAGGTGGTCCGCGCGATTCTTTACCTCCCTTGCTGACAGGCGTTACCCCCAAAGATTCTTCCGAAAATTTCAACGCAAAAAAAGTAACGTTTTACTTTAACGAATACGTAGTGGTAGACAATGTGCACGATAACCTGATTGTATCTCCGGTACCCAAACAGGAGCCGCTGGTTGAATATAAATTGAAGACAGTCACTATAAAAATAAAAGACACGCTGGAAGAAAATACCACTTACTCCTATGATTTTGGCAACGCCATTAAAGACAATAACGAAGGTAATATTTTACGAAATTTTACCTATGTTTTCTCCACCGGTACGCATATAGACAGCCTTGACTTATCGGGCCGCGTGCTGATAGCCCAAACGGGTGTGCCAGACAGTACGCTTATTGTAATGCTGCACCGTAAGGGAGACGATTCCGCGGTGATAAAAGAAAAACCCCGGTTTATTGCCAAGCTGGACAGTACAGGAAGATTTCATTTCAGGCACCTGCCCGTGGGCGAGTTTTATTTGTATGCGTTAAAAGACGAAGGCGGTCAGAAAAAATACCTTTCCAAAAAACAATTTTTTGCGTTTGCAGACAAACCTGTAAATACTGCCACCAGTAACACCGGCATAATATTGTATGCCTACACGGAAAAAGATGATGATAAGCGGCCCCCCGCCCCAAAACCGGTAGCTAAACCAGATAAGGAAAAAGAAAAAGACAAGCGGCTGAAATTTTCTTTGAATCTTGAGAGTAACCAACAGGATATATTGGGGCAACTGGTATTTACTTTCAATGACCCGCTGAAGAACTTTGACTCCGCTAAAGTACAATTTACAGATGAGGCGTTTAAGCCTGTAAGCAATTACCGCCTTGAAAAAGATACTACCAATAAAAAATTGACACTGTTTTATAAATGGCCCGAAAACACTGCCTTTAACCTGATTGTTGACAAAGATTTTGCGGAAGATTCCAGCGGTCGTAAAATTCCAAGAACCGATACGCTCAGGTTCAGAACGAAGAAAGAATCGGATTATGGCACCGTTAACATCCGCTTCAATAACCTTGATGTCAGCAAAAAGCCCGTTTTGCAGTTGTTGCAGCAGGATGTGGTGAAAGACTCTGCCCGGCTTTCTGCCCGCGATTTCAAAATCAAACTGATAAAGCCGGGTGAATATGATATCCGTGTTTTGCTGGACGAAAACGGCAACGGTACCTGGGACACCGGGGAGTTTTTTGGAAAACGCCGCCAGCCGGAGAAAGTGATTGCCGTAAAAAAGAAACTGAATGTAAAAGCCAACTGGGACAATGATAATACCATCGACTTATAATAATTGCTGATTGCGGGATAGTGTGATTTTAGGATTTCTTCCTGTTCAGCATTCAATACAAAATAACGGTCTCAGCTGCTGGCACAAAATATGTACTCATCTCAATGCAGGTAACCTGGAAGTGCAAGTCAGCAGTGGTTTGCTTTAGGGCCGCGTTTAAAGCCAATCACAAAATCCCGCATTCACAACATCAGCAATCTCCCCGTTCAATAATATCTGCTTTTTCACGTTAAGGGTGTACATCCTATCCTCCCAATATTACTATCACCCCAAAAAACCTACATGAAAAAGTCAAGCTTGCTTTGCCCTGCCTTATTGCTGGCCTTTGCAGTTTCTGCCCAGCCCTCTTTTCAAACATCTTTACAGGCCGGTATTTCACTGCCGCTGAACAGTAACAGCGTTAATGCCTCCCACGCAGGAGAAGCCATTCATTTTGGCAACCACCTGGATTATACTTTCGGCAGCAATTCAGTAAGGTTCGGACTGGGAGCGTATGTTGGTTTCATTAATTCAATTGCCACAGATAATAAGTATAAGCAGATTGGGGCATCCATTGCAGAGAAGTATCGTCTGTCTGCAGCGCAGCTTACATTTAACGATGCCGCCTTTAAGAGCACGCATATTCTGCTGGGACCGGTAGCTTCTTTTGGCACAGATAAATACAGTATCAGCGTATGGGCAAAGGGTGGTTACGGACTTAACGAGCCCTCCCGTTATGCGGTGATGTACAAAGAAGGCAATATTGTAAATAATATATATGTAAACCAGGCCGGGGAGCACAAAAACGGACTTGCTTATAATATGGGTACCGGGCTCAGGTTTGCTTTATCAGAATACGTGGGCTTACAGCTATCCGCCGCTTATTTTGGCACAAAGACAGACCAGGTAAATTACAATTTTGACCGAGATAAGGGAACAACAGCAGCATATACCACGGCTGCCAATCAATTTATACAGGCTTCAGCGGGCTTGCAGTTTACCATTGGCAACCCCGGCAAAAAAAATAGCGCAACCCGTCGTTTTTCCAGCGATACCGGGGGGCCTTCCGTTTCCCGGATGGACCAAAAAATAAAAACAAAGAGTAATATTAAAAATGATCGTGTCATCAATACCGGTGGCGATAACCCGGTTGCTGCAAGGATGGATCAAAAGATAAAAACAAAGAGTAATATCAAGAATGACCGGTTGATGAACCCTGCAGGAAATGATGCTGACAATGAAACGGGCAGCGACTCGCTTTTCTTCTCACCCGAAAAAATTGAGCTGCGTGCAGCCGTACCCGGTAATAGCGGTATTCAAATGCAGTCGGTAGACAACTTCTTAACCGGTTTTGTATACCAGACACCGGCCGGCGCGGTAATAAGCCAATGCGGCAGCAATGCCATGCCGGGCGACCCAATACCAGGCCTTGACGTAAAATTAAAGCGCTTGGGCTCAGGCGGTAGTGATATACTTTCAACACGCACCAATAAAGATGGCAGTTTTTCTTTTAACAGTATAGCACCGGGCCAGTACAACGCCACAGCCGGTACAGATGCCATGGATATTACCGTAAGGGCGAATAATGAGAATGCATTTAAAACTTTGGATATCGCAGGTGGCAGTTGCGGCAACAGTAAGGAAAATTTCGTTATCAGTGCAGGCGATAAAACGTATGTAGAAGTAATCACTGCAGGGGAAGCGGGTAGTGGCATGGTTACCGGGAAAAAACACATCGGCAATGTAAAATACGAGGACATAAAAGTAGTTATGGCACGCGTAGCGGGCAGCGGTATGGCCACCGGCCGGCGGATGCACAAGCCTTACCGGGTAACGGATATGGAATTTGATATTAACCAGGACAAGATTTTTTCCGGCGATGGTAAATTATATGCGGAAGTAATTACGGCCCGCGAAGCCGGTAG